>JALGZG010000041.1 GCA_025782345.1 bacterium
CCCCAGGCAGAGCCGTACGAACCGTCCATCGTGCCTCCGTCCGGAGGAGTAGGAGGCATTGTGTCCGTCCAGCCGAGGCCCTGCGTCCACAGCCCCTGCGTGACGTAGGTGGTGTCCTCGTCCGCGATCGTCGCGGATATCATCGTGCCATCCGCGGAGATGTCCGGCGTGCCCGCGCCGTGTCCCAGTGGAGCAGTGGATCTCCCGAGCAGCTCGAACCCGTCCAGAGCCGTCCACCGGAACGTCTCGTACGTTCCCACGGCGTTGCCGGCGACGACGGTGCCGTCCGCCGAGATGTCCAACGCGTAGCCCACACAGATGAATTCGAATGAGACCTCAGCCTGGGCGGCGCCGCAGAGCACGGTCAGAAGCAACACCAGACCAACGCACGTTCTCCTCATACTCGCATCTCCTTGTGTCTGCGCCGCTGGCGGAAAGCCGGCCACCTCAGATCACCTCAGAACCGTCACCTTGCTTGTCGCCTCGTGCTCACCGGCCGCCAGGCGGCAGAAGTAGATCCCGGAGGGGACGTCGACGCCCTCTGCATCTCTTCCGTCCCAGGGGATCTTGTGGCGGCCTGCCTCGAGGGGTCCGTCCGTCACACGACGCACGAGCCTGCCGGCAACGTCGAATATCTCCAGGCTGACAGGACCGGTACGCGGCATGGTGAGTGCGAGTGTCGTCGCTCCGACCATCGGATTGGGGAACGCGCGGACGCGCGGCGCCGCAATGAGCGTCTCAGATTCACCCGCGACGCCTGTCGCGTAGGTTCGGATAATGAAGCTCCGGTGATAGAAGGGGAACTCCCCATCCACGCCGATGCCGACCATGACCGTCCCGTCGTCCGACACGCCGGTCAGTGTCCGTATGTCGAACCAGGGATCCAGAGTGATCCCGTTGTCTACGAGGTAGTCCTCTACATCGACCATCCCGGTCTCTTCGGTCCAGATGAATCCGGTAGCCTGTGCCCAATCAAGAGCGTTGTACCCGACGATCATGCTCCCGTCGGCGGTCACGTCGTTCGGATAGACCGAACCATACCCCGGGAACGTCCCTGGCACTGCTCCGAGCATCTCTTTGTCCCAGCCGGAGCCGTTCCAGCGCCAGACGGCCGCGCAGTTAGTGCCCGCCTCGTCGAAGGCCTGCCCCACGACCATCGTGCCGTCGTCGCTCACCACGGTTGCCTCACAGCCTCCCAACGTGAGCGAATCCAGAACGGTCATGACCCCGTCCACCCAGACCGCCGGGCGCCAGCCGCCCACGACCGGATCCGCATCCCAGCCGACTACCACGTCACCGTCGTAGTCGGCCTCATTGGCCCGGCTGTCCCCTCCGCTGCTGCCGAGACCGACCACACCGGTCGCCTCTGTCCACGCGCTGCCGTTCGCCGAACCGCCGGGCTGTCCGGGGCGCCAGTAGAGCCCGACGAGGGTGGACCCGTCGCTCGAGAGCCCCCAGGCAGAGCCGTAATCGTGGCCCATGAGCCCTCCGTCGGGCGGCGTAGGCGGCATCGTCTCCTGCCACACTCCGTCCGTCCAGACTCCCTGCGTGGCGTAGGTGCTGTCGGCACCGAGGATGGTCGCCGAGATCCTGGTGCCGTCCGCCGATATGTCCGGCGCCCCGGCTCCACTGCCCAGAACCGGCACCGTCGCCAAGCCCAGAGGAACGATGCCATCCTCGAGTGTCCACCTGAACGTTTCGTAGTCGCCCTGGGTGTTGCCAACCACGATCGTCCCGTCCGCGGAGATTGCCGTCGCCATACCGACGCCGATCATGTCGTAGGTGACATCCGCGTGCGCGGCCCCGCACAGGACGCTCAGTCCGATGATCAGACCGAACCAGATTGCCTTCATGCGTCTCATCTCCTTGAGTGTGTACGGGACTTGCCGGACACGGGCCGCATCTCCCGGCGACCCGTGTCCGCGGTCGCTCACGCAACTTGGTATTACCTGAACATCGCCTTGACGTTGCCCCAGGTCATCTCCTCGACGGGCGTCCCTGCGACCGTACCTTCGATCACGATCGAGGCATCTACGCCCGGGTTGAAGTTGAACCACGCAACCGGCATCCCGTATACGTCGTAAGACGCCGTCGCGTCACCGATGAGAGTCATCGACGAGAGGTGGATCTCCGGGCCGAACGGACCGGAGGGCGCGATCGGCGTGATGCCAATCCAGTACTCACCAGGAGCCAGGTAGATACCCAACCCTGACGCCGTCACGTCGAAGTGGTCAACGTTGAACACACCTGCCATGGGAACCACCGGGCTCATGGTCGGATCATCGATGCCATCAACGGGAAGCGGGCCCACCTTCATGTAGACATGCACGTAGCCCTGCGTGATGGCCCCACCCCACGCCATGTCCATCGCCGAGTAGTAGGTGGTTATGCTGTCGACGTTCCAGCCTTCTGTCACGGTCACGTGGTTCACGCCATGCCACGTCATGCCGAACGGCGGGCCGCCGGACTCAGAATTGAAGAAGCCAGCACCCCACGGGTCGAAGTCCGACTGGTCCCACAGCACATCAGCACTGGCGACGGACGCCAGCAGTACCACGGCACACAGCACAGCAAGCTTGGTCAGTATCGAGTTCATTCTCTCTCTCCTTCTGTCCTGCTTCGGATTCACTTCGCCTGCACAGCCCCTCGCGGACACACATCTACAGCACGGTCCCACTACTCAGCCCCCGGTCCTCCTCTCGTCTGACGCCAGCCCCCGACTGCCTGACAACCTCCATCGAGGACCATCCTAACATATCTCCCAGATTTCTGCAAGCCCTCTCTGAAAGAACTTGCACATAATCCGCCGATATGATATAGTAGTTGATGTGGACAGGAGCTATGATATAACGTCTCTCTTTGCAACAGGTTAGGCGCCCCGGACGGTGGGCGACGCCCTCGCATCAACTAGGTGAGGCAGGAAAGGGTGGACTGGATGACGCGGCTTCCTTCTTCCGGAACTCAGTTGACACTCGAGGAGCGCGTCCGCTCCATTGCTGACGATCTGCGTGATCACCTCGACCCCATCGTGCATGAGATCGCGGGCTCGAGACCCAGACCCTCAAGGCTCGTGTCGGAGTTGGACATCGACAAGAGCCTGGCCAGCCGGCTCACTCGAGCGCTGCGCGCGGTCGACCCACTGGAGTTCATGCACCTCCTGCCCTCCCCGACGGGGCTGGGTATCTTCCTCACCGCCGCGCGGAGTGCGGGAGTCAGCAGAGACGTGTGCCGTGCCGCCGAGGACAGCGTTGACCACTTCCGCTTCCTGCTCGAGGCACTTCCGGGCGGCAGGGGAACGCTCGACGCGGCGATCTCCACCTCGTCCGGCGAGGCGCGAGAGCGCACGGAGAAGAACGCCAAGCAGGCCGTCTACAAGGCGATGTCCTATCTCGTCGGCATCCGCTGCGAGAGCATCGCCACGATGTTCGCCCTGCGGCCGGCCGCCGACGGCAGGATGGTCGACTCTATAGACCTGCATCAGCGCATCGGCATCCGGAGGCTCCGCCCGACAGCGCCGCTCGGAGTCTCGAGCGTGAGGCTTCATCCTCCGGCCAACGGCAAGACGCCGCTTCCGTTCATGGAGACGCTGGAGGGCACGCCGGGCCAGGACGTGGAGAACTTCTTCATGCGGGAGTACTGCAGCCCGGACCTCCCGGAGTTCCACATGTTCGAGGAAGGAAGCGTGACGACCATCGCGCTCTCTGAGAGCGACCCCCCTCTGGAGTCGCCGCTGGACCTCACGTCAGCGACGGTCATCCGCAATGTCCTGGAGCGGTACCGAACCGAGGAGATTCACGACGAGTGGCGGGGATACCTCCTCCACCTGCCGTGCAAGACGCTGGTAAGGGACATCTACATCCACGAAGACCTCTACCCAGGAATGGTCCCCGAGATAACGGTGCACATCCCGAGCCCCAAGGGCGCGGAGACCGTGCGCCACCCCGGGCTCCACGGCAGGCTGAACACCCTGGATCTCGCCACACCAGTGGAGAGCCTCGGTCTGGGAATGAACGGCATCGCGATCGGGGGAATCAGCCGCTACCCGGAGCTTGTCCATGAGACGTTCGAAAGGGCAGGATGGGACCCGACGAGGTTCCGGGGGTACCGCGCACGCGTGACCTACCCTGTTCCGATGGTCCTCATGACATGGTGGTTCGCACTGCCGGAGCGGCCGCCGTCGCCATAACCCCGACCTTGACCATCCACGCAGCAGCGTGCTACAAACGTGGTCACTTGCTCTGGACAGATCCCAAAGCTAAGGAGTGACCGCGTATGAAAGCGACGCCCGCGGCCGTGAAGACTGCGAACTGGAGCCGCGCCATCCGGTGGACGGCCCTTCTTCTCGTAGCGTGTATGATCCTGCCTAGCCTTGGTTGCTCCCACTTCACACCGTCCACGTCGGCGAACCTCGCTCCGTTTGCGGAGCAGACGCTCGCGATGGCCGGCAGTTTCGAGCACAGCCTGGGCCAGGGACGGCTTGTCTATGCGAGGCATCTTGCGCAGGGTCCCGAGACCACGCGCTACAAGGAGTCTCTGGGCGAGCTCCAGGGTCACATCAGGGGCATAGTAGCCTACTCGCTCCAGGTCGTTACCGTTGCCGAATCGGGCCTCTCGAGCGATGAGAAGGCGAGCGAACTGGCGGGGTTCCTCGACGCACTCCTCGACCGGATCGGTTCGGACGCTGACGTGCGCACCAGTCTCTCCGAAGAGAGCGTCCGAGCCATCATCGAGAGCGTTCGTTCACAGGAATCGCTCGTGGATGCGCTCCGGGAGGCGCAGCCTCTCGTGGATGAAGCGGGCGCCATGACACTCGAGATCATGGACGAACTCCGCGACTCCGGGACGGCGGCTCAGGCCGAAATCGCCCGGGAGATCCAGAAACGGCACGGAGCCATGATGCGCTACGCCGAGGTGTTCAAGCGACAGCAGGCCGAAGTGCTGGAGGGCCTCACGCTCGTAGACGACTACTGGAACGGCGACGATCTCGCGCTCGAGCCACTGCGCGAGAGCGCACCGCACTTCATGGCTGACGTACCGCCGGTCGGCAAAATGACCGCGGCTGATGTCAGAACGCTTGAACGGCGGCTGTTCGACCGTTTGCAGGAGATGGACCAGGTCCGTCAGTCGCTCACCTCGGACGGCGAGATCTACTTCGAGCAGATGCAGGAGCTTGACCGGCTCAGCCGGTCAAGCGAAATCGCCCTCCGCAAGGCTCGCGTGGCGGTCCACCTATGGGTCAAGACCCATCGGAAGCTCTCGAGGGGCATCACCCAGCCGGCGACGTTCGACCTGTTCGAGATAACCGAGTCGCTGATCGGCTCGGTGCTGTAGAGCGTCGGGGCCGCTACCGCGCGAATGTCACATCGTAGCTCTGCCCGAGGGCGGCCTGGAAGTAGACGCCTCGCAGGACATCGTCCGCGGCGTCGTACCTGAGGGTGTAGGTCGAGCCGGGGTAGTTGACGTCGCGGAGTTCGACGAAGATCTCGAACGTGCCGTCGACCACCCGGAACGCGGCGAGAGAGACGTTTATCGGGCGTGGGTTGTAGTAGGCGGCTTCGAGGCTCCCGTCTTCGGCCGTGGAGACGATCTCAAGCACGTAGGGGGAGTCCGTCCGGACCCACCGACCCGCGAGCCCCTGCGCATCGGCAACGGTCACGGCGGGGACCGGAGGGGCGGCCGCCGGCATCGCCTCTCCACCCGACGGCACAGCGGACTCCGAGCGTGAGCCGCCCACCCTCCACACGACTCCTGCAACAACCGCAACGACGACAACGCTGATCCATATCCATGCGCCTCTGGACCGATTGCCCGGAGCGCCACGGCGTGAATGCGTCTTCGTTGAGCTCATTGTCCTCCCCTATGCCCCGGACTCCTGGCCCCGACCATCAACGGCCCGAGTCTATCCGAGTCGCACTCTCCCGTGCCACCCCTACTTCGAGAACGAACCCCCCGGGCGATCACCCAGGGGGTTCTCCACGTTTCTCGAGCAGGAAGGCCACGCTATTCCCGCAAGGAGCGCGCTCTCATCCCACCTGCCTGCATTGGGCCGCACCAGACCGGCGCGGGTGCGGCCCGAAGCGTGAGTGAATCAGTGCGAGGCCGCCGCTGCGCTCCTCAACTTCTCCTCGATCTTGCTGAGGTTGAAGGAACCCGGCGACTGACTCGGTGGAAATTCCTCCATGGTCATGAGGAATTTCGTGGCCAGCCCCTGAATGGGCACGATCACGAACGGACGATCGAGCCACCAGTCGTTATAGGTATTCGAGTTGTGCTGGGCCTTCTCGAAGGGATCGCGGCGCAGGTTGCAGATTAGCGGCGCACGCAGCTCGATGTACGGTTCGCGCCAGACACCGAAGGCCATGCCGCGGTTCTCTAGGAAAGTCACCTTCCAGTCCTGATAGCGGGCGGCCACAACCTGGCCATCGTCGCTCACATACCAGAACTCGTTGCGGGGCGAATCCTCCGCCTTGCCACTGAGGTAGTCGAGCTGGTTGTAACCGTCGATGTGGTTCTTGTAGCTACGACCATTGATCTTCGCGCCCTTGAGAAGTTGTTCCTTGATGTCGGGGTTACCGGCGGCGGCGGCGAAGGTCGGGAGCCAATCCTCATGCGACACAATGCCGTTCAGCGTGGTTCCGGCAGGCCAGTGACCGGGCCAACGGACGAAGCAAGGCACACGGTAGGCGCCTTCCCAGTTCGAATTCTTCTCGCTGCGGAACGGCGTGGTGCCGGCATCCGGCCAGGTGTTGTAGTGGGGGCCATTGTCGGTGGAGTACATAACGATGGTGTTGTCCGCCAGACCGAGATCGTCGATGAGCTTGAGCAGTTCACCAACGTGCAGGTCGTGCTCGACCATGCCATCGCTGTAGTCGTCCTGTCCCCAGACGCCGGAGAGACCCTTGTGTTCCTCCTTGAGGTGGGTACGGAAGTGCATCCGCGTGCCATTCCACCAGCAGAAGAAGGGCTTGCCGGCCTCGTTCTGACGCGTGATGAAGTCCTTCGCCGCGGCCAGGGTCTCCTCGTCGATAGTTTCCATGCGCTTGATGGTGAGCGGACCAAGGTTCTCGATAGTCTGGCCGCCCTTGCCGTCAGCCTCGCATTTGAGAATGCCGCGCGGTCCGAACCTCTCGAGGAATCTTGGATCCTTCGGGTAGTCCGGGTTCTCGGGCTCTTCCTCGGCATTGAGGTGGTAAAGACTGCCGATGAACTCATCGAAGCCGTGCATTGTCGGCAGATGTTCGTCAAGGTCACCCTGGTGGTTCTTGCCGAACTGGCCGGTGGCGTAGCCCTCGCCTTTGAGGACCGTGGCCATCGTGCAGTCGGTCTTCTGCCAGCCTTGCTCCGCGCCAGGCAGACCGACCTTGGTCATGCCCGAGCGAATGGGGACCGAGCCACTGATGAAGGCGGCGCGACCCGCCGTGCAGCTCTGTTGCGCGTAATAGTCGGTGAAGGACACGCCTTCTCGCGCCATCCGGTCGATGTTCGGCGTCTCGTAGCCCATCATGCCACGGTTGTTGTGGCTGATGTTCCAGGTGCCGATGTCGTCGCCCCAGATCACCAGGATGTTCGGCTTCTCCGTCTGCTGCGCTTGGGCCTTACCGGGCGCCGCAGTCATGATCGCCCCGACCGCCAGCACTCCTCCAACGGCGGCCCAGGAGCTTGCTCTTTTGAGATCAGACTTCCGCTTCGCCATTCCCCTCTCCTCTCACACCTCTTCCTAGATATGCTGCAAGACAACCCAAGAACCGCGGTGCTTTCGCATCACCTCCTCTATAGAGAGCCGGGCGTTCTGCGCGACTCTACGTATGTTCCCAACAGATTGTTCTCTGTGCTCGTGGATTTCGGACTCACCGGCCACTATTCGCGACATCTCTGAATCCTGGGCGCAGCGTCGTGGACCGTGGCGTTGGATAGAAACCTCTGGACAAAGGCAGAGGCTTTCAGAGGAACGCACCACACTGGGCAAAGCTATGTGGAACGAAGGGGATTATACGTGCGACAGGCGCGCTCCGTCAAGGGAAACCCACCGGCCGCGGCGGCGGCCGCCGCTCAGAAGTAGTAGCGCATGTCGACCGAGAACTGCAGGGCGTCGGTCTTGACGTCGCTGTCAATCAGCGGGAGGCGGAGGAATATCGCATCGACGCCTATCGAGAGATCCGGGCGCCCGGTGTAGAACACTCCGACGCCGTAGCTCCTGATATCGTCGTCGGGGCCTGTCCCACCCTGACCAATAGGCTGAGAACTGAAGGCGACGCGGACTCCGACGGGAACAGCGTCCAGTTCTTTGAAGTCGACGCCCACCGTGCCGCTCCCACCCAGCCTGCGTCCATCCCAGTTCCTGTCACCGGACCCCTCCGCCCATCCCCAGTCCGCGGAGGCAGTGACGCCAAGCCATCGTTTCGGGGCCCATGCTCCCACGAGCCCCAGTCGGCCCTGAGAGGTATTGGACTCCGCGACGAACGAACTCTCCTCATTCCACCCGTTCTCGATGATGTCCTCGACGAAGTCCAGGATGTTGATCGTGTAGGCGTTTCCGAGGGCCACGTCCGCGCACACGGCGAGCGCTGCACGCTCGGCGCCCCAGACGCGCGCCGTGGCGCCGAACCCGCCCGCGAACGACCACATCACCCCCTGGGCGAAGACCGACTTCTCATCGATGCCGCCGCGCCCGGTGGCTGAGAAGGCGCCTCGCACCGCCAGCCAGTCGTTCAGAGCGCGCTGATATCGGAAGCCCTGCACCAGATACAGCACGTCCCCTTCCACGACCACAGGCTCGGGACCTTCCCAGTCGATTGTCAGCATGGGGAGCTGGAATATCGACATGCCCGTTCCGCTCAGCAGGTAGGTTGTGATGAACGGATCGCGGATCCGTGTCGACGGCATGAACGTGTGGCCGCCGAGAGTGCGCCCCGTCTCCGCTGCCCCGACCGGCGACGCCCCGAATACCACCACCAAGGCGATGCACAACACTGCAGCGGCGGTCCGGTGGAACTCCGTCATGCCAGCCTCCTCTGGGACGGCGGGCCGCGAGAGGATTTCCCGCGGCCCGAGACTCCCACATTGCGCTTGCTCTCGACATCGGCGATTCACAGGGAATCCGGCCCTGTTCATCTCACGCCTTCAGATGGGAACACCTCATTCCAGTCCGCCTTCATGTCGACAACGGTCCAACCTCTCGCGTTTGCTTCGT
The DNA here is from genome assembly GCA_025782345.1 of bacterium. Lineage (GTDB taxonomy): Bacteria > Joyebacterota > Joyebacteria > Joyebacterales > Joyebacteraceae > JALGZG01. The sequence goes on from JALGZG010000041.1 coordinate 9,191, forward strand.
CCAGGCCCTTGTCAAGCCTGCCGATATGAGACTCGCGGTCATAGGCCCACTCTCGTTCCGGGTCCGTATGGTGCACATAGAGACAGAAGCGAGGTCCCTCACCAGCGGCTGTCCACTGGAGCATCTGCAGATCGCCATCGGAGTTGCCAAAGGCGGCGATGGGGCGGCGGCCGATATGAAGGTTGATCGCAACCGGCTTGCCTTCCTTATCGTCGTTGAAGCTCAGCTCCGGCAGGCGCACCAGCACGGGACGTCCGTCGCGCATCTCAAACTCTGTCCTGATGCTGCTGCCGATGACCTGCTCGGGAGGGATGCCGTAGATCTCTTCAGTCCACGGACGCATGAACTCGATACCACCGCCAGAGGTGATGTAGTTCTTGAAACCACTGGCGTGCAGATAGTCGAGCAGTTCGAGCATTGGCTGATAGACCATGCCCGTGTATGAACGGCCGGTCGTCGGATGCTTCGCCGTGGCCAACCAAGCCTCTACGATCTGCGCGAACTCCTCAGTCGTGGTGCCCGCATGAGTGGCCATGGAAAGCTCGAGCAATGCGTGCTCGCCGCCGGCGAGCGCACTCGCGAGATCGCCCCTCAGCACCGCGGCAAACGGCTCTTGTTCCTGCCATTCCGGGTGCTGCGGAGCAAGTTCCTTCACCCGGTCGATGATGAACGCCAGCTGAGTATACATGGGTTGCTCGGCCCAGAGCGTGCCGTCGTTGTCGAACACGGCGATGCGCTCGCCGGGCGGCACGAAGTCCGCGCTACCTGTTGTCGTCACCCGGGCGACGAATTCAACGATGGCTTTCTTCGGCGCCGTGTCGTTCCATGACGGCATCGGGTCCAGCGTGGCCGCGAACACTGCCGGGGACAACAGGGCGACCAGGAGAACCGCAACCGCAATACGCCTGATGTTCTTCACGCTTCACCTCCTC
>JALGZG010000259.1 GCA_025782345.1 bacterium
CTACCGGGGCTCGTGGTTCCAGCAGATGTCCATGCGTGGGCCCGCGATGGGCGCGCACCTGACGGTGGTCTTCGGGTTCTTCTACCTCTGGCGCACCGGCGGGCTGATGCTGGTCGGCATGGCGCTCTACAAGTGGGGCGTCCTTTCGGCGGAGCGTTCGCGCAGGTTCTACGCGATCGTGGCGGTCGTCGGATTCGCGGTCGGACTGCCGCTGGTGGGGCTCGGCATCGCGAAGCGGTTCGCCGACAACTGGTCGCTTGTCTACTCGTTCTTCCTCGGCTGGCAGTACAACTACTGGGGCAGCCTGTTCGTCTCGCTGGGCTACGTCTCCGTCGTCATGCTCATCGTCAAGGGGCGTCAGCTCGGGAAGCTCGGCCGGGCGTTCGCCGCCGCGGGCAGGATGGCCTTCACCAACTACCTGATGCAGACGGTTATCTGCACGACCATCTTCTACGGGCACGGGTTCGGCCTCTTCGGGAGTATCGAGCGCGCGCACCAGATACTGATCGTGTTCGCCGTCTGGATCTTCCAGCTCTGGTTCTCGACGTTCTGGCTGGAGCGGTTCAGGTTCGGCCCGGCCGAGTGGTTGTGGCGCACACTGACGTACCTGAGGCCGCAGCCGATGCGGAGGTAGGGGCGGTCCCCGCGGTCTCTCTTCGCGGAAGGCCTGCGGAGGCCAGGCACGCAGTCACGCTGTTCCCGGGTAAGGGAGTGAAGGGCCCGGTGACGGAAGTGTGCGTCGTCTGCCGCAGGGGCGAGCTGAAGCAGGTCGTGGATACGATCGAGGAGATGTGGCCCGGTGCGTTCTACGTCACCGAGCTCGCAGGAACCGTAAGCGGTATCGAGCGCCCGATCATGCAGCCCCTCACCGGGGCACGCGGCGTGTTCAAGAAGAAGTGACACGCGGGGAATCGGCATGCCGAGACGCACAGAGAAGCCTGGCTACGAGAAGGACCGCGTAGGTCCCATCGGTCGCGTGGACGAGCGCGATGCCCTGTTCGCCCGCGCCGACCTCTTCAGGCGGTTCGAGGACGGAAGCGCGGAGAAGGAAGAGTACTACGCGGCGCACCCCGAGGCGCGGGAGTTCGACCGGCGGATTGCCGACGAACTCCACCTGGGTGACAGGGGAGGGGACTACACCTCGTTGTGCGCCGGGATCTTCGAGGCGGCCCGGGTCATCGCGAGGGACGCGTTCGTTGACGGAGAGCCCGCACCGGAGACGGTCGCCCTGACCCCGGAGGAGGCAGCGCGGCGCGTGAAGTCCCTGGCGCGGACGCTCGGCGCCGACCTCGTGGGCACAGGCCCGCTGAGGTCCGAGTGGGTCTACTCACATGTGGGACGCTCGTTCGGGAACGCCGAGGGGTTCCCGCGCTGGGGTTCGCCCGTCGACCTCAGCCGTCACACCAGTGCCATATCCATGGGCTTCCGGATGGACCCGGACTTCAACCAGGCCGCCCCCGAGTTCCCGACCGTTCTTGCCTCGGGCGTCGCCTACGCCATCGGGGCCCGCGCCGCGGTCCGGCTCGCGGAGTACATCAGGGGCCTGGGCTACTCCGCGCGCGCCCATCATGTGTACAACTACCGCGTCCTCTCGGTGCCCGTGGCCGTCGACTGCGGGCTGGGCGAGCTGTCGCGCGCCGGCTTCCTGCTGACCAGGGAGTTCGGGCTCGGACTCCGCCTCGGGATCGTCACGACCGACCTGCCGCTTCACCACGACGGGCCGGTCGACATCGGCGTGCAGTCGTTCTGCGAGCGGTGCGAGATCTGCGCGGCGTACTGTCCGTCCGGGGCGATCCCCAGGGGCGAGAAGACCGAGTACAACGCTTTGCTCAAGTGGAAGCTCGATGAGGAGAAATGCTACCGCTACTGGAGCGTCGTGGCGACAGACTGCTCCATCTGCATGTCGAGCTGTCCGTGGACCAAGCCCTCCACATGGCTGCACCGCGCGCTCACCTCCGCGGCGACGCTCAAGGGACCGCACCAGTTCCTGATGGTCGCGGCAGAAAAGCTCTTCTATGGACGTCCCGATAAGCGCGACCGGGGGCGGGCGGAGGGCCTGTCGAGCCTCAGGCCGACTCGCCTGCGTCTGCACATGCGGCTGCTCGCGGTCGCGATGGTCGTGCTGGCCGCCCTGGGTGTGCGGTGGGGGAGCGTGGGGCTGGCGCTGCCGGCTGGGCTGGCGCCGCGGGTGGGGGCAGCGACCTCCGTGCTGGCGGGCGCGGCCTCGCCGCTCGGGCCCCTCGGGTGGGTCGGGTATCTCATCTGGCTCGGTTGGACACTTCTCGGCGCGGCGGTCGTCTGGACCTTCCTTGCAGAACGTACCACTCGCCCCGCTCTGGTTGCACTCGCTGTCTTCGGTGCCGTCTCGGTCGCGTTGGGTGCCTTGCTGGTCTGGTAGCCCCCGGGTGGTCGGCGTGCGGGGGGTGTTCGGCAGACGTCAGCGCGTCCGGGCAGCCGCCGCGAAACACCCGCGCTCCAACGTCAGTCAAAGGTTCGAGCACATCGAGCCGCCCGCCGTTCAGACTACTGGAGCCGCACATGCTGAGTCGCAGAGACACCTGGATCCGCATAGCCACGTTCGTCGGCGTCACCTACGTGTGGTCGTTCATCTTCATGGGTATGGCCATCTCGGACGGGGAGATCACGCTCCTCTCGGCGCTTGGCGGGATGTGGAGCCCGTTCGTCGGGATCTTCATCACGCGGCTCATCTTCCCCGACGGCAGGCGCAGGGGGAGTCTCGGAGGATTAGGTTGGGGATGGGGCAAGACGCGGTGGCAGGTGACGAGCTGGTTCCTCCCGGCGCTCTACGTCGGTCTCGCTCACGGAGCGGTCTGGGCGTTCGGGCTGGCCGGCTTCACCGATGCCGGGCCGGGCGCCATCGCAATGTTCGTGCTCAAGCGCATGGCGATGGGTCTCACGGTAGGGGCGGTCCTCGCGTTCGGTGAGGAGGTCGGCTGGCAGGGCTTCCTCGTCCCACGGCTCTACAGGCTCGCCGGCTTCACGAGAGCGGCCTTAGGGCGCGGCATCGTCTGGTCCATCTGGCACTTCCCGCTCATCATCGGCGGCGTCTACGGGACGACGGCGACGCCGCTCTGGTACAGGCTCGTCTGCTTCACCATCACCATGACCGCCGTGAGCTTCGCGTTCTCGTGGCTGAGGATCAGGTCCGGAAGCCTGTGGACGGGTGTGTGGCTGCATGCCGCACACAACATCTTCTTCCAG
>JALGZG010000326.1 GCA_025782345.1 bacterium
GGCGGGGTCATCGATGCCCTCATGCTCGCAGAAGGCCCGCGCCCGGTGGGGTTCGATCTTGCCGGAGGTCCGTTCGGTGAGATTCGTGTCGAGGATGCGGTCTACCGCCACGGGTACGAGGATTTCAAGCTGGCGGATTTCTGCGACGGCTGGATCTACACGCAGCCCATCTCGGAGTGTGTGGGTGTTACTCCCGTTCCCGGCTGGGTGAATGAGAGCAACCTGGAGGTCGCGCGGGCGCAGAGCCCGAACCCCGGCTTCCGCGAGGCATCGGCTGAGGATTTCAACGAGGGCATCGCGCGGGCCGCCCAGATGCACCGCCGCTGGAGACACCTGCGGTAGCCACGGTCGGGACGTTGACATGGACTTCTCCAGACGCAGAGTGTACGTGACGGATCTCGACGGCACGCTCCTCGGGGATGATGCGCGCCTGTCCGACAGGACGCGAAGCGGGCTGGTCGCGCTTCTCGAAAGCGGGCTCGTGCTGACGGTCGCGAGCGCGAGGAGTGTCGTGGCCATGCAGTCGATACTCGCGGGCCTTCGACTGCCTCTTCCGGTCATCGAGTTCAACGGGGCGTTCATCTCGGATCTCGGGACGGGGCGGCATCTCGTAACGAACGAGCTGGAGACGGAGCTCGCGGTGGGGGCATACGAGCTCATTCGGGGGGCGGGCTGCGTGCCCTTCGTGTCTTCGTTCGATGGTGAGCGCGACCGCCTCCATTACCCGGAGGTCAGCAATCCGGGCATGAAGTGGTATCTGGACGACCGTCTCTCGAACAACGACAGGCGACTGAGCGAGACCGCCGATCTCTCCGCGAGTCTCTCCGAACAGGTAGCGTGTCTCACCGTGATCGACCGGCCCGAAGTGGTGGAAGAGCTCCGCGCTGCGTTGGTCGAGCGGTTCGACGGCAGGCTCTCTGTAAGACGGTTCAGCAACGAGTACTTCTGTGGCTGGGATTGGCTCACCGTTCACGCCGCTCGAGCCACGAAGGACCGGGCGCTTGCCACGTTGCTGGAGGCTCGCGATCTGGGTGACGCCGAGGTTGTCGCGTTCGGTGACAGCGACAACGACATCCCCCTGTTCCGATGCGCCGATAGAGGCGTCGCCGTGGCGAACGCGGCGGCGGAGCTCAAGGCACTGGCGACAGAAGTGATTGGCCCCAGCAACGAAGACAGCGTCGTCGGGTTCCTGGAACGCGAGTGGCGATTGAGAAACAGCCCGGTTTAGTGTAGTGTAGACGGTCAGCAGGAATCGCATGTCGTGTTTGCTAGGAAGCACGTACCGAAGGTCGTGGGCCCGCCATGGTCCACCGCCTCACAGAAGGAGGGCAGATGTTGCGCATATCAAGAGTTGTCGCCGTCGCGCTGTTGGTCCTGGGCCTTGGCCTGGGTTGTGCGTCGACCCATTTCGTCTCGACGTGGACGGATCCGTCCTTGGACGGCCCCGTCAGCCTGACCGGCAAAAGGGTAGCCACGTTCCTGCTCAGCGATGAAGAGAGCACGAGGCGTGCGGTGGAGGACATTCTCGCCGGGGAGATCACGTCCCATGGGGCGGAGGGGATTCCGGGCTTCACGTTGATGTCCGCGGATGAGGCCATGGACCAGGAGTGGGCCAAGCAGCAGCTCAGTGCGGAGGGCATCGAGGGCGCCGTGATCATGCGCGTGATCGGTCGGGAGACGGAGACTCACTATGTGCCGGGATCGACCTATTACGCCCCCGCCCACTACTCCTCGATGTGGGGCTACTGGGGACCGAGCTGGAACGTCGTGCATGAGCCGGGGTATCTGGAGACGGACGTCATCGTCTCAGTTGAGACGCTGGTGTACTCGGTGACCGAGGACAAGCTCCTGTGGGCCGGTGTCAGTGAGACGATGAACCCCAGCCACGTGCAGAGCATGATCATAGAGTTGTCCGCTGTTGCCGCGGACGAGATGAAGAAGTCGGGCCTGCTGGAGTAGTGACGGCAGCAGGAAGATGATGCCGAGCGATCGCGCCGCGAGCGATGGGGCGGCTGAACTCCATTGTGGTCGGACGGAGCACAGGGAGCTTCACAGATGAAGTGGTTCGGTGGCCTTCTGGTCGGCTTGATTCTCGCTGTGTCGTCTGCGCATGCATCGCAGGCGGATGGAGCAGATGAGGCGTTCCTGGGCGGTCCAACGTCTATTGGGAAGGAACTCGAAGAAGCGGGCGAAGTTGCCAGTGAAAGTGTGTGGAGTCTCGGCGCGTTCAGGGCACGTCTGATCGAGCGATATGGACTCGCCGTGAGTGCGGACTACGCCACACTGTATCAGTATGCAGATGACTCGCTGACCGGTTCGGACAACGGTTTGGGAGGAGTGCTGCGCCTGTATGGACGGTGGACGCTGGTAGGTCGCGGCACCGGCCATGCCGGTACGCTGGTTGCCCGGGTGGAGCACCGTCACCAGCTGAGTGGCGACGTCGCACCGGGGCATCTGGCGTCGGAACTCGGTTACCACGGTGCCGTCGGGTTCGGGTTCACCGATGTGGGCGTGTTCCTCGCACCCTTCTACTGGGAGCAGTTCTTCGCCGACGGTCACCTGGGGGTCGTGGCCGGTCGCCTGGACCCCATCGACTTCACGGACGTCCTGGGTGTCGGCAGCCAGTGGAGTTCCTTCCAGAACACCGCGGTCCTGAGCAACATGTCGATCGCGGCGCCAGACATAGGTTGCGGTCTTGGCGTCGGATTCAGGGTCAACGAACACTGGGTGATCGCCACGACCGCGCACGATGCCAACGGCGACCAGACTGAGTTCAACTGCTTCGAGGGAACCCTCAGGCTATTCGAGCAGGCCCGCGTGAGCTGGACGCCAACGCGTGCCAGGCGCTTCGCGAATGCCATGCACCTGACCGTCTGGCACCAGGACGAGCGACCGGCGATCAGACTGGAGGAGAGCTACGGCGTGGCCGCGTCGGGCAACTGGGCATTCACCGAGCGGTGGATGCCCTTCTTCCGTTGGGGTCTGTCCGAGGGCGACGCGCCGCAGGCCCGGCAGCAGCTGACCACGGGTCTGATGCTGAACGTCCCGGGGCGCTCTGACCAACTGGGCATCGGCGCATGGTGGCAGGACCTGTCTCACCGCGATCTCGACGACCAGAGCGGGATGGAAGTGTTCTACCGATGGAACGTGATCCCGAATCTGGCGCTCACACCTTCGATTCAGTTCCTGAACGACCCGGCGGAACCCTGACGCGGACCGGATCATACTGTTTGGACTCAGGGCCAGAGTTCTGTTTTTCTGATGCACCGCCGGCTGACAGACGTATCAAGCCGATACTCGCCGCGTTGCGTTTCGTTCGGGCGGCTTGTGGGAACGATCACATCTGTTACGCCAGTTCGCGCGCACATTCAAAGGGAGGAGTCATGAACGCAAGACCGTTCATTGTCCTTATGGT
>JALGZG010000292.1 GCA_025782345.1 bacterium
CGGCTGCCTCCAGCACGGGTCGTAGGTCCCGCACCACCACGTGCTGTCGCCGAGATGCTCGAACCCGTTGATGCGGATGGTGTCCTTGTGCCAGTGATTCGGGACGGCAAGCGTCCCGGTTCTGTCGTAGGTCGTCCAGCCGGCGTTGTCACCGATAAGGTCTTCGAAGTCGGCATCGAATATCCAGAGCGTCTCGGCTCTGGCTCCGCCAGGAGTCGCAACGCCTTCGGACAACAGGACCGCTTCCCTCTGGCCGCTCGCAGAACCCATCGACCAGAGAAGCGCAAGCACGATGACCGCAACAGTGACGAATATGGTCGTGCGCATAGCTAATCTTCCCTTCCAGGGGGGACGTCTGGTTCGTGGTGCACTCGCAGGAGGGCGCGCCCCGCGCGACAAGGGCGAGTCACATCATCATCTATGGGATCATGAACCCCCTTTCCTCGAGCATGATCCTGCCATCAAGTGTTACGACCGGCCTCACCACCATGAACCCCCACGAGAGGCTCGCCTTGTTCTCACCGCCGATGAGCGTGTTGTCCCCGATCCAGAGCGTCACGTCGCCGTAGGACTTCGAGTCCCAGACGGAGTAGCCGATCGGCTCCATGATCTCCGGGTTCATTCCTATCTCGAACCCGCCGAGCTTGCGGACGTCTCCCTTCCCCTCAGAGAGCACCAGCTGAAGCAGGTCGTCGTTCTGCTCGGCCTTTGCCTCGAGGACCTCGCCGTCCTTGAACTCGATGCGGGTCCCGCCGATCCTGACGCCGAAGTAGTCCGTCATGTCCGACACAAGCACGCCGTTCGCCGTTCCCGCGGCAGGGGCGACGATGACCTTCCCCGCGGGCAGCCGTCATCGATGAACACTTCCCGACCCTCGATGCTGAAAGTGAGATCCGTACCGCCGGGTGAAGTGACGTGCACCTGGCTTCCGTCAGTGAGTGCGGCGCTCAGATGCTCGCCGCGCTGCTCGAGTTCCCGGTAGTCGGTATCGAGCGCCGTCCAGCATGCGTCGTGCAGCTCGCGGAAGTCGATGCCCATGACCTCCGCCTTCTGAGGCGTCGGGTAGCCCAGATAGATGATGCGTTTCCCTGCGTCGATCAGCTCGCGTGCGACGGGATCCTCGAGGGGATAACCCGGAATCCCCGCGTAACGCGACTTCCGCCCGCTCTGGACAAGCCTCCTGAGAAACGCGAGCCGCCTCTCGCCGATGTCTTTCTGAGGGTCCACGGCTCCCTTGAGAACCGGGTAGTCGAGCGGCTCCTCGATGACGATGACCGAACTCAGGTCGCCCTTCCACTTGAGCAGGAAGCTACCCAGACTCCCCGGCGTGCATATGGTGATCGCGCTCCCTCCCGCGGCTTCGACCGCGCCGATGAGCGGCTTTATGATATCCCTCTGGACCATGTCACCCTTCAGAACGACGATGTCGCCGCTCTTCGTGCCGAGGCAGTCGCGCACGACCTTCTGCGCGATCTCGTTCTGGTCGACCTCGAGGATCTCGCGCCTACGCCAGCCGAGCATGCTCCTCGAGATCATCTCCCGCACGTCGCCCGCCAGCCCCTCGTACTCCCCTATCCCGCGGGCGAGATAGAAGTTCCTCGCCACCGCACGGTAGTACTTCTCGACCACCCCACCCGTTTCGACCGTGCGCACCTTCTCGACGAGCCCCGCCTTCTCGAGCTCCTTGATGTGATAGTGCACGCGACCGCGGGTACCGCTGATCCAGTCGGCGACCTGCTTTGCAGTCCCGGACCTCTCGACCAGCAATGTCAGGATCCGCACGCGCTCAGGGTTCGCAAGCGCCTTGATCTGCACGTCGCGGTCGACGACGGTCAGCTCTCTGCGCGGCGAGGTCGTCTTGCCGTTCCTGTGGTTCACTTCCACTCCCGGTCAGGGACGCGTCGCATGCCCGAGGGCTCTCATCCATCCGGTCTAATTTTCCAGCGCGGTCAGCTTACCACGCCCAGCGGGACCTGTCAAGACCCTAAATGAACCTTCCTCATGCGTCTGCCGGCCCAAACCGCGCCCTCAGCAGCTGCGGGAACCCCTTTTGCGCTTGACACCCTCCCTCGCGCACACCTAACATCTCGCGGAAGTTCCCTTCCACAAGGCAATTAGCACTCACCTGCCGCAACGCGGACACATGGAGCACAAATGACGATAATCACAGAGGTCTGGGCCCGAGAAATCCTGGACTCCAGGGGCAATCCGACCGTCGAGGCCGACATCTGGCTGGACTCGGGAATCATGGGCCGCGCGGCCGTGCCGTCGGGCGCCTCCACCGGAACGCATGAGGCGGTCGAACTCAGGGACGGAGACACGACGCGCTACCTGGGCAAGGGTGTCCAGAAGGCGATCCACCACGTCAACGAGATCATCGGCCCCGAGCTCATCGGCGTCGACACCGACGAGCAGGTCCTGATCGACACGATCCTCATCTCGCTGGATGAGGAAGACAACAAGAGCACGATCGGCGCGAACGCGATGCTCGCGGTGTCGCTGGCCTGCGCGCACGCGGCCGCCGCGGTGTACGAGATCCCGCTCTATCGGTACCTCGGCGGCGTCAGCGCGCGCCTCCTCCCCGTCCCCCTCATGAATGTGCTGAACGGCGGGGTCCACGCGAGCAACAACCTCGACATTCAGGAGTTCATGATCGTCCCGGCCGGCGTCGACAGCATGGCCGAGGCCGTGCGCGCGGGCGCGGAGGTCTTCCATTCCCTGAAGTCCATGCTTGCTGAGCGTGAGCTGTCCGTCGCCGTCGGCGATGAGGGTGGATTCGCGCCGAACCTGAAGTCCGCCGACGAGGCGCTCGAGATAATAGTTGGCGCCATCAACAAGGCGGGATACGTTCCGGGCGACGAGGTCTACCTCGCGCTCGACGCGGCCGCGAGCGAGTTCTACGCGGACGGCGTCTACGATCTCAAGGGCGAGGGCGTGACGCGGACGAGCGAGGAGATGGTCGACTACTACGCCGGGCTCGTAGAGAAGTACCCGATCGTGTCCATCGAGGACGGACACGCCGAGGACGACTGGGACGGGTGGAAGCTGATGACCGAGCGCCTGGGCGACACCATTCAGATAGTCGGCGACGACATCTTCGTGACGAACCAGGAGCGCCTCCTGCGCGGCGTCACAGAGGGCGCCGCGAACTCCATCCTCATCAAGCCGAACCAGATAGGGACGCTGACTGAGACGCTCGACACGATCGACATGGCGCACAGGAACAGGATGACCACGGTCATCTCGCATCGCTCGGGCGAGACCGAGGACACGACGATCGCGGATCTCACGGTGGCGGTGAACTCGGGGCAGATCAAAACCGGGTCGTTGGGGCGGTCGTGCCGCGCGCGCGATGCGCGCCTTCGCCAGCACGTCTCGCACCGACTGGAGATACCATGCCCACCTCGTCAGGAGAGAACAGAAGGCGAGTAGTCAAGAAGGAGGAACCTCGCTTCCTGCGGAGGGCCTTCGACGGCTACGGTCGCGGCGCACCCGCGAAGGTCCTGAGAATCTTGAGCTGGACCATTGCAATCTGGTTCGTCTCTGCTATACTTCTCGGCGACTCGGGGCTCTTCTCGATAATGAGCATGAAGGGCATGAAAAGCGCGCTTCAGGACGAGATCAGCGCGCTCGAGCAGGCGCGCGACAACGCCACCGCCTACAACGACGACCTCCGGAACGACCCGTGGACGGTGGAGAAGGTCGCGCGCGAAGAGTACGGAATGATCAAGGAAGGCGAGACCTGCTACCGTGTGGTGCTCGAGGACGAGGAGAAGAAGTAGATGGACCCATCTGCACTGATGGCAAGAGACGCGGGGCTGTTTGCCGCAGAACGCATAGTCCTCTGGATAGCCTGCGCGGCGTACGGCGTAGCGCTCCTCTTCTACATCGCGCACATCATCCGGCCGAGCTGGAGGATCTCCCGCACGGGCGCGACGATCTCGCTTCTGAGCGCGGCGGGCCTTCAGACCCTCGTCATCATCCTCCGAGTCGTCCTCAAGGGCGCTCCCCCGTTCCAGAGCCTCTACGAGAGCCTGGCGTGGTTTGCGTGGATGACGGTCGTGGCGTACCTCATCATCGAGTGGCGCAGGAACGTACGGATCCCCGGCTTCTTCGTCTCGCTCATCGCGGGCGGCGCTGTGCTCTACGCACTGCTCGGCCAGAACCCCGAGATCAAGCCGCTCTTCCCCGCCCTCCAGAGCCCGTGGTTCTTCTGGCACGTCGCCATCGCGTTCGGCTCCTACGCCATCTTCGTCGTCGCGTTCGCGGTCGAGATCTCGTACCTGATACAGCTCCTGCTCTGGAAGCTGGGCGCCAAGGTCGATTACGGGCTGACGCGCGAGAACATCGGACGCTTCCACCGCTCCGTCCACCAGCTCGTGCTGTTCGGATTCCCGATGCTGACGTTCGGCATCATGTCGGGCGCAGCGTGGGCCAACGAGGCGTGGGGCGTCTACTGGCAGTGGGACCCGAAGGAGACGTGGTCGCTCATCACGTGGTTCGTCTTCGCGCTGTATCTGCACACGCGGGTTCGCCCCACGTGGCGCGGCGCGCCGTCGACGATCATCGTGATCGTGGCGTTCCTATGCATGATCACGACGTTCATTGGAGTGAGCTGGCTGGCGAAAGCGCTCGGCATTCCGAGTCTGCACCTCTACTAGGGCTGATATGGAAGAACCAAAGGTCATGACGGCCGAGAGGCCGGACGCACCGAAGAGGAAGAAGCGGAAGATCTTCCTGCGGGTCGTGTTCGAGCGGGTGCTTCGCGAACTCATGCGGATCAGGCTCGCCGTGTGGCTTCTGATCGTCATGACTGTGACGATGATAGTGGGCTCCGTCTTCCCGCAGGGCTACGACTCCGAGATCTACATCGAGTCGTGGGGTGAAGCGCGCTACGCGGTGTTCTCCAAGCTGGGGCTGCTGAACCTGTTCCACACGAAGTTCTTCCTGCTGCTCGGGATCATCCTCCTGCTCAACCTGATGGTCTGCAGCATCGTGCGGCTGTCGGGCAGACGCCACGTGAGCGGATCGAAGACGACCGCGCCAAAGACCGCACGGTCCATCCGCATGGGCGGCGACGCGGACTCCGCGATCTCGCGGGCGGTCCGTGCGCTGACCGAGCGTGGCTACTTCGTCTCCAGGGCACAGGGCGGGCTGGTGTCCGCGCGGCGCGGACCGTGGCCCGAGGGCGTGAGCCTGCTCTACCACCTGGCGATGGCGACAGCGATACTCGGGTTCATTGTCTCCGCGCTGCACTCGTTCGAGGGCGACGTCACGCTCTACCCCGGAGAGCCGGTGGTTGTCAAGACGACGGGCGAGGACACCGGATGGCTTAAGTTCAGGCATGGTATTGCCGCGTGGGACATCATCTCGTGGTACCCGTTCGAGGCCGTGATGCCTGACACCGCTGCCAGTGAGGGCCAGGAGGTAACCCTCACGCTGAACGAATTCATCACCGAGTGGGAGCTCTACAACGACAAGTACTACCCTCGGGATTGGATAAGCGATATCTCCGTCCAGGTAACTGGTCACGGGCCCGAGGTGCTGTGGCCCTCGCGGCTGATCGAGGTCAACCGGCCTTTCCGCGCCGGCGGGCTCACTTTCTACCAGATGGCCTACGAGCAGGAGTTCGACGTCGTCGTGTGGGAGGACGGTGTTGAGGTGGAGCGCGTCAGGGCGAACGCCTACGCGCCCTTCACGCTGGAGTCACTCGAAGGGACGTTCTTCCCCGGCACGCTGCGCGTCGGGACGCTCTACGAGAAGTACCAGCCGACCAGGCCGGTCGTTCCTCACATCCCGCTCAAGTGGCAGGAGCCGGAACCGCCGGTCGATGAGACGCTGGCCGAGGTTGCGGTCGAGGAACCCACACCCGAAGAGCCACCCGTGGAGGTCGCGGTCGAGGAAGCGGTGCCTGCGGAAGCGCCCCCGGAGGATGAGGCGGGCGAGCTGACCGAGGCGGAAGCCGAATCAACAGGGATGGAGCTTGCGGAGGCCGACTCCATCGTGGCGCCCGCTCCCCCACCGCCGCCCGAACGCATCGAGCTGGGCGACCTCTCGGCGGAAGAGCCACTAGAGGTCGAGGGCTACACGTTGACGCTCGAGAATCCGTACGAGGGCAGCGTTCTCACCTACCGGCATGACCGCGGCGTTACGCTCCTCTACATCGCCGTCACGGCGTTCATGTTTGGGCTGGCGATCAGGACCTACTGGCCAAGCTACAGGGTGAACCTCTGGATCGAGCATACCCATGGGGGTGCGGTCGGGAAGCTCCTGTTCCG
>JALGZG010000205.1 GCA_025782345.1 bacterium
CGTACCCGGTCAGCCTCTCGAACGCGTCGGAGGAAGTGGGCTCAGCGTCGCGCTCCATGGTGAGCTTCGCCCAGCCCGTCCCGACGAACGGCTGGAGGCGATGCTCCTCAAAGAGGGTGTAGCGGGCCCCGAGGTGGAAGAGGTCGATGTCCCACTCCTTCCCCTCTTCTCCGGAACCGACGGTGTGATTCGACTGGAGCATGCGCCCTTCGAACGCGATGTTGTCGGATATGCCCCACATCAAGCCGAACCCGAATCCCAAACCCTCGGTTACGTCGTATTCCTCACGGTATCCGGCACCCGTGGCGTACACCACACGGGGGAACTCCACCCATATCTCAGCCCCCTTGCGACCGTAGCGCGTCGACTTCCAGCCGCGGCCCGAGCCCACCGCGGACACCTCCACCGCCGTTGCGGCGAGGATCACCGCCGCCAGGACCAGCGCGACGACGGACAGCGTGTGGCTATTCCTCAGTCTCATTCTCGATCCACTCCCCGTATGCCTTCGACACGCCGATGAGGCCGACGGTGACGATCTCCGGCACCTCGTACGGATGTCGCTCAGCGATCCACCGCTCGAGCTGTGCCGCCCGGGCGCCGGTGGTCTTGAAGAGGCACATCCACTCCGATGCCTCCTCAACGGCTCCGTTCCACCAATAGGTGCTGTCCACCGGACCGAGCAGCTGACCACAGGCCGCCAGGCGGCGCTCGACCGCTTCGCGGATCAGTTCCTCCGCCTGCTTGCGGTCATCGAGCGTCGTCTGGAGTTGAACGAACTCGTGCGGCTTGGACCGTGGCGTCACGTCGCGTGCCTCAGCGTGCGTGTGTGAGAGGGGGCGCCAGTCTGGCGCACTAGATAAGTATATACCTCAGGACAAACAACGCGGCAAGCGAATACACCAGCCAGTGCACATCCTTCGCCCGACCGGAGAGCGCCTTGATGAGCGGGTAGCTGATGAAACCGATGGCAAGGCCGTGCGCGATGCTCGAGGTCAGGGGCATGATGATGAGTGTGAGAAACGCCGGGATGGCCTCCGAGTAGTCGTCCCAGTCGATCCTCCTTATGCATTTCATCATCAGGCAACCGACGATGACGAGAGCCGGGGCCGTCACCGGGTGGAGGAAGATGCCGGGAGAGATCTCGAACCCGCCGCCGAACATCTCGGCCAGAGGCGAGAAGAAGAGAGCAAGGAAGAAGAGACCGGCGGTCATCAGGTTCGCGAGACCGGTCCGCCCTCCCGCGCTGACGCCCGCCGCGCTCTCTATGTAGCTCGTGGTCGTTGGTGTCCCGAGCGAGGCGCCGACCATCGTGCCCACGGAGTCCGAAAGGAGCGCGCGGTTGACGCGCGGTAGCTTCCCGTTCTTCATGAAGCCGGCCTGCTCGCCGACCCCGATGAGCGTGCCCACGGTATCGAACATGTCGAAGAAGAGGAACACGAAGATGGGTGTCAGGTACTCCCAGCGCAGGGCTCCCACCGGGTCCATTTTGAACAGCGTCGGCTCGAGCGTCGGCATCGAGAACACACCGTGGAACGCGATCATGCCCGTGGCGACGCCGACCGCTCCGGTCCCGAGGATTCCCCAGAAGATCCCGCCGCGCACCTTCGCCGCCATCAGTGTGCCGGTAAGCAGGAGACCAAACAGCGCAAGGAGTGTCTCCGGGCGGTGGAGGTCGCCCAGCGTCAGGTAGGCCGCGGGGTCGGATTCGATGATGCCTGCGTCCTTGAGACCGAGGAACGCGATGAAGAGACCTATGCCCGCCGCCGTCGCCAGTTTCAGGTTGCCCGGGATCGCCGTGATGATCAACTCGCGGACGCGCACCACGGTCAGGATCGTGAAGACGACGCCGGATATGAACACGATGCCGAGAGCGATGTTCCACGGCACGCCCATCTTGCCACACAACACGAAGCTGAAGTACGCGTTCAGCCCCATGCCGGGAGCGAGCGCAATGGGGTAGTTGGCCAGGAACGCCATCAGAAGCGTCGCAATGGCCGAGGCAATGCACGTGGCGCACCGGCGATGAGCTCGGTGCGGGGAGTCGTTCCGTTCTCCTTGAGCTTGAACAGGCGCTCCAGCATGATTCCCCCCCACGTGAGGCCCCGAGAGACCCGGGGTCGAGCTCGACTCGCTACCAGCCGGCAGTATATGGAGGGAACCCTCAGGCGGGCAAGAAGAAAGGGGCGGACCGCGCGCGTGCGGACCGCCCCCTCATGGGGAGCCCGGGAGGGGGCCCCGAACTCCTCTAACCGTGCTAGAACCCGCGCTTTCCGCCCATCCCGCCGCGGCGCCCGCTCATCTCGGACCTCATGGCGTCGCGCCGACGGTCGGCCTCATCCATCATCTCGCGGTACTCCGCCATCTGCTCATAGGTGAGCAGCTCGGAGAGATCGTCCTCGGCCCGCGTCCGCACATCGTCCATCTTCTCCCGCATCAGCCCCGCCATTGAGGGATCCGGCCCGTCGCTCATATGGGAGAGCATCTCTTCCTGGATGTCCTCTCGCTCATCTTCCGCCCTTTCGAGCACAGCGCGGACGGCGGGAAGCTGCTCGGGCTCGAGTTCGAGCCTGGTGATGATCTCGTAGACCGACGGCCCGGGCAGCGGGCGCATCGCACCGCCGCGGCCGCCGTCCTGGAACCCACCGTTCGACTCAGTGGCGCAGCCCGGCAGCGCCGCGACGGCCGCGAGCATCACCGCGACGACAAGCACGGGCGCAGCGACCGCGAGGGCCGCCGCGAGATGTCCTTTCCTCGCTCACCTCGCGGCGGCATCCTGCAGGGGGGTGGCCGACCCGTGCGTGGGAGAGCGCGGGCCGGCCGAGGGAGATGGTTGAGTTCTTGGCAGAACACATCTCCCGGTCCGGTTGCCCTCAGAGGCTACTCGTCCGAGTCGACGTCAGCGTACGGGTGCCACGGCATCATCTGATACGCCATGCCGCCGCCCATTCCCGCGCGGCCCGGCATTCCACCGCCCATGCCGCCACGCATGCCGGGACGACCGCCGGGCATGTCGCCGCGCATGCCGCCACGCATGCCGTCGCGCATGCCGCCACGACCCATCATGCCGGGATGCCCACCACGGCCACCACCCATGCCGCCGTGGAGCATACGCCCGAGCCCGCGGTCGAAGAGCACCTTCTGGTCGTCATCGAGCAGCGGACGGATCTCCTTGTGAATCCTCAGGCGCAGCTTCGCCAGATCGCCCTTCACCTCGAGCATCTCATCTATCCTGCGCTCGATGGCATCGAAGTCGGGAGTGTCGTCGGCGACTGCATCGTGAGCCTCGAGCATGATGACCTTGAGCCTGTTCGTCAGTTCCGCCCGCTCATCGTTGTACCTGTCGTGTATCGTCTCTATCTTTTCCATCTGCTCGTCGGTGAAGGCCGGACCCATGCCCATGCCTTTCCCCATGCCCATGCCGCCGGCGTGCCCTCGGAAGGCCGCCGTGGGGAGCGCGATGAGAGCGACGCCGGCAAGTGCCAGGACTACAACCGTGATGACGCGCTTCTTGGACTTCATCTTCTTCTCCTCTCTGATCGGTCTCGGGGCGACTGCAAACCGGTTGCCCCTGCCCGAACCCCTCGACCCTCTCTCTCCTGTGACGCTCGCGGCGGTGGGTCGAGTTCCTGCCCCGAGCATGTTCTGCCTCTCAATAGAGCAACGGTGATGCCAAACCGGGGCGGTACCGATGACGATTTTTCCTGATGGACAACATCAGGTGACAGCGTGAGTTACAGCGACGGAGCGATGGTTCTAAGGGCGCCCGGGGACGGGCAAGTGTGTCGTTTCTTCTCTTGCGGGGTCGCCGGGGCCGTCCAGGTGCGCAGGTTCTTCACACCCCGGAGAACGCAGCATCGTGACCGCTCGGGCAGCGCGGTCACGACCGTGTCCTGGAGCCACCTACAGGTCGATCCCGTATTCCTTGATCTTGTTCTGGAGGGTCCTTCTGGAGATACCGAGGATCTTCGCGGCGTGGGTGCGGTTCCCATCGGTCTGCCGGAGAGTCTTGATGATGGTGTCGCGCTCGACCTCGCGCATGGTCTTCCCGCCCGTGAGCGCTGCTCCCTCCCCTCCCTCGACGGAGGCCTGGACCTTCGCCGGCAGGTGCTCCGGGAATATCGTCTCGCCTCGCGAGAGCACGACGGCGCGCTGCACCGCGTTCTCGAGTTCACGGACGTTGCCGGGCCACTCGTAGTTCATTGCCACACGCACCGCGCTTGGCGACATCTTCTTGGGCTTGCCGCCCGACGGCGCGTGGACGCGCAGGAAGTGGTCGACGAGAAGAGGGACGTCGCCGTCCCGGTCGCGAAGCGGGGGCAGCGTGATGGTGACGACGTTCAGGCGGAAGTAGAGGTCCTCTCGGAAGTTCCCGGCAGCGATCTCCGCCTCCAGGTCCTTGTTGGTCGCCGCAATGACGCGGACGTCGACCTGGATGTCCTGCGAGCCACCCACGCGCTGGACGATGTGATCCTGTAGAAAACGCAGCAGCTTCGCCTGAAGCGCTTCCGACATGTCACCTATCTCATCGAGGAAGACCGTCCCGCCGTCAGCCGTCTCGAACTTGCCGAGCTTCTGGCGGACAGCGCCGGTGAAGGCGCCTTTCTCGTGACCGAAGAGCTCGCTCTCCAGAAGCCCTTCGGGAATCGCCGAGCAGTTGACCGCGACGAGCGGCTTCCTCACGCGGCCACTCGACCTGTGGATCTCCCGGGCCACGACGTCCTTGCCCGTGCCGCTCTCGCCGAGAAGGAGGACCGAGGCGTCACTGTCGGCGACCCTGTGCGCGATCTCGAGCACGTCGCGAAGCGCGTCGCTCGCTCCTACGATGTCCGTCGCAAGAGTGACCTGGTCGCGCTCGCCCTCATCGGGTTCGGGCGTGCCCTCCATCCAACGGCCGATGACCCGCCGCACCTCATCGATGTCGATGGGCTTGGTGATGTAGTCGAAGGCGCCGAGCTTCATGGCGGAGACCGCGGTCTCAACGGAGGCGTAGGCCGTCATCATGATGACGCCGGTCTCGGAACTGAGATCCTTGATGCGCTCGAGTGCCTCGATGCCGCCCATGCCGGGCATGCGAAGGTCCATGATGACGAGATCGTGGAAGCTGGCGCCGAGTCGCTCCACCGCCGATTCGCCATCGGGCGCCGTATCGACGGCGTGGCCGTCGCTCTCGAGGACGGCGCGCAGGAGTTCCCGCACACTGGACTGGTCATCGACGACGAGAATGCTGAGCGGCGCTGCCTCCATTTACTCCCCTCCGGCGACAGGAAGGACGAGCGAGAACGTCGTGCCCTCTCCCGGCGCGCTCCGCACGCCGACTCTCCCGCCGTTCTGCTCGACGACGCGGGACACGACGGTCATACCCAGCCCCGTGCCTCTGGGCTTCGTGGTGTAGAACGGCTCGAACAGCTTGCCGACCTCCTCCGCGGACATTCCCGCTCCGGTGTCGGTGACGCTCAGGGTCACCGCGGGCGGCCCGTCCGCCGAGTCGGAGCCGGCGGTCTCGATGGTCAGCGTGCCACCGTCGCTCATCGCCTCGATGGCGTTCAGGAGCACGTTCAGCACCGCCTGCCGTATCTGCATCGGGTCCACCAGCACATCCGGCAGGCCCTCAGGAAGTTTCTTCTCGATAGTGACACGCTTGAACTGCGCGTCCTCGGACACGAGCGCGAGCGCCTCCTCGACGATGGTGTTCGGAGGGGTCGGCTTCCTGTCGGGCGTCACGGGACGCGCGAAGTCGAGGAGTTCCTGAACGACACGGTCCAGCCGCTCGACCTCCTCTATCATGATGTCGGAGTAGCGCTCCTCCTCGGAGC
>JALGZG010000119.1 GCA_025782345.1 bacterium
GCTCGACGCGGCGGGTGGGCTCTCGGAACTCTACGCGGGGTTCCGGGCTGCGCTCCTGGCGGCCCCCGACGCCGAGCGTCTGGACCGCATCGCCCGCGAGATAGCGCGCGAGAAGGAGAGACTGGTTGCCTTCGAGCTCTCCAAGTTGAGGGGCCTCTACAAGCGCTGCTACGTGCGTCTGCGATCGGGCATCCCCGCGGCCCGCTAGACGCGTGATCCGTCATTGCCCTGCTCGCTGGACGCGTGATCCGTCATCCCCCCCCGCACAAGTGAATTCCCCGTGGAGTATCTCCATGTCCACCAGACAGCTTGGCGAGCTCGCCGAGAGGGTCGCCGCGGCGTTCCTCCAGATGAAGGGCTACGCCATACTAGCTACGAACTACAGCTTCCACAGACATGAGATCGACATCGTCGCCGAGACGGAGGGTCGGATCGTATTCATCGAGGTGAAGTGCAGGTCGGGCCGGGGGTACGGTTCTCCTCGCGAGGCGGTCGGGAGGGAGAAAATGCGGCGCATCGTCCACGCGGCCCGGGGATTCCTGGCCGAACGGAACGTCAGCGACACGTCGTCACGTTTCGACGTTGTCGAGGTGCGCGTCGAACGCGGCGGTCTGTCACTCGTGGTCGAGCACATAGTCGGGGCGTTCGGCGCCGACGGACGGGGGTGGTGACGGTGCTTGCGAGAGTGTTGAGCGGAGGCGTGAGCGGGATCGAGGGGTACGTGGTCAGGGTCGAGGCGGACGTCAGCCGGGGGCTACCCTCGTTCTCGACGGTCGGCCTCGGCGACAGCGCCGTACGTGAGGGGCGCGACCGTGTGGCCTCGGCCATACGGAACTCGGGATTCAAGTTCCCGATGGAGCGCGTCACCGTCAACCTGGCCCCGGCGGACGTCCGGAAGGAGGGAGCCGGCTTCGATCTGCCCATAGCTTTGGGTGTTCTCGCGGCCACCGGACAGGTGGAAGCGAGGGCGCTCGAACGCGTGGCCGTGATGGGAGAGCTGGCGCTCGACGGGTCCACACGCCGCGTGAAGGGCGTGCTGCCGATGGCCGTCGCCGCGGTACGCGCGGGGCTCACGGGGATGGTCGTTCCCCCGGCCAACGCGAGAGAGGCTTCGGCCGTGGGGCGACTCAGAGTGCTGCCGGTCGCGAGCCTGAAGAGTGCCGTCAGGGTTCTCGCGGGCGGGGAGCCAGATGCTCTCCCCGAGGGCTCCGGCAGCCGTCCCGACCCGGGAGGCCGCGCGGAGGACCTGTCGGACGTTCGCGGACAGGAGCACGCCAAGCGTGCTCTCGAGGTGGCGGCCGCCGGCGGGCACAACCTGCTGATGGTGGGACCGCCGGGCGTGGGGAAGACGATGCTCGCGCGGCGGATGGCGGCGATACTCCCGGATCTGACGGAAGAGGAGGCGCTGATCGTCACGACCATTCACAGCGTCGCGGGTCTGCTTCCCGAGGGGGCCGGGCTGGTCACGGCCCGGTCGTTCAGGGCGCCGCACCACACGGTGTCCGCGGCGGGGCTGGTCGGTGGGGGCAGCGTTCCGCGTCCGGGAGAGGTCAGTCTGGCGCACAAGGGGGTTCTGTTCCTGGACGAACTTCCGGAGTTCCGTCGGGACGCGCTGGAGGCGTTGAGGCAGCCGGTCGAGGAGGGCCGCGTGACCATCACGAGGTCCATGTCGACGGTCTCGTTCCCTTCCGAGTTTGCCCTTGTCGCCAGCATGAACCCCTGCCCGTGCGGCAACCTCGGTCATCCGCGGGCGCCGTGCAGATGCACGCCGGCGGAGATCAGGCGCTACCTGTCGAAGGTCTCCGGGCCCCTTCTCGACAGGATCGACGTTCGGGTATCGTTGGGCACGCCCGCGTTCGAGGAACTCGCAGGAGGCCCGGCGTGCGACGACACCCGGGGGGCCCGCGAGCGTGTGCTTGCTGCGCGGCGTGTGCAGGAAGAGCGGGCGCAGAGCGCCGACCCGGACCGGGGCGGCTTCGCCCCCGTCAATGCGAGACTTCACGTTGCAGTTCTCGACGACGTCGTGCGGATGAACCCGGAAGCCCGCAGCGTCGTGCGAAGCGCGGTCAGGAAGCTCGACCTGTCCGCGCGCTCCTACCACAAGGTGCTGCGAGTCGCGAGGACCATCGCCGACCTGGCGGAAGCGGGAGAGGTGGCTGCCGAACACGTGTCCGAGGCCCTGCAGTACAGGTCCGATCCGGGGCTGTCGAGGGCCCCGGGCGGGCGCCCACGCGGGGCATAGGGGCCGCCAGGTGCACAATTCGTCGAAACAGCTTGCGGCTGGACAGGACTATGCTACAAGACTACAATTACGAAGTAAGTCAAGTCCTCAACGGAGGGAGCACCCATGCCGAGCGCTTTCCGACACGCACTGGTGTGCGCCGTCGTAGTCATGACGCTGGTCTCGCTTCAGGGTCCGGCGCCGGCCGAGACGGACGGCGTCACTGACCCTGAGATCGAGGAGATCCAGCGTGAGATCGACGCGAACGGATACAGCTGGACCGCGAAGCGGAACTGGACGACCGATCTGAACGAGGAGGAGTTTCAGAGACTCCTCGGCGCCCGCATTCCGCCCGAGGTCCTCAGGCGATTTGAAGCGCTGGACGCCGACGATTTCCCGATCGCCCGCGACCTGCCCGACAGCTTCAGCTGGCGGACGATGGGTGGTGTCACGCCCGTCAAGAGCCAGGGGGGCTGCGGCAGCTGCTGGGACTTCGCGGCCCACAGCGCTCTCGAGGCGATGATCCTCATCTACTCCGCAGTCGAACTCGACCTGTCCGAGCAGCAGATCCTGTCGTGCGAGACCGGCGGCTTCGGCTGCGGCGGCGGGTGGTACTCGTGGGCCTGGAACTACATTCGCGAGAACGGGTCTGTCGACGAGACGTGCATGCCGTACGAGGCGGACGACACAGTACCCTGCGCCGACGAGTTCTGCGAGAAGGTCGCGAGCTGCAAGCGCTGGATAGACATCCCCAGGGATGTGGACGCCATCAAGACCGCTGTCCTCGACGGTCCCGTGGCCACGACCTTCACTGTCTACAGCGACTTCAGCTCGTACGGCTCGGGATGCTACGACCACGAGGACACCGACCCCATCAACCACGCCGTGGCGATCGTCGGATGGGACGACAACAAGTGCGGTCCCGGCGACGGCGCCTGGCTCT
>JALGZG010000287.1 GCA_025782345.1 bacterium
CCGAGCACCGGATCTACCACACGCCACTCGAAGTCCATGTCGACCGGGGCGCCATCGCCGGTGGTAGCCTCTACCTGGAACTGGAACGACTCGCCCTCGGAGAGCGTGACCGACCGCGGCGAGATGTGCACGAACACCTGCGGATCGGGGAGGTCGAACACGATCGCGGCCACACCGCGGAAGACCTGCCCGCCACCGACGCGAACCACGGCGACGATGTACCCCTTCGGCCTCTGCCACGAGTCCGGTTCCATGTGGAGGTCGGCCGCCGTGAAGTCGCCGTCGGGAGAGATGTGCCCGAGGTGTTCCGGCCTGACGTCCCAGAAGACCGGCAGGTCGAGCACCTCGCCATTGGGACCGAGAACCTCGGCCTCGAAGTGCGTCGTCTGCCCCGGCACCACGATGGCCAGGGCCGGGCGGACTCGGACGCTCACCGGATGTCCCGGGAGCCTGATGCGCACGTGCGCGCGGTCCGAGAGCGTGGACCCGTCCGGGAGCGTCGCCATCGCGCCGACGACACCCTCGTGTGGTCCGAAGTCATGCGAGGCGGGGTCGCCGAAGGCCGGGTTGGCCGTGAAGAGCCCGTCGGGAGTGATGATGCCGAGTTCCCTTGGGAAGACGGCCCACTCGGTGGTCCAGTCAATTGGTCCCTCGGCACCGATCACTCTCGATTTGAACTGTATGTCCTGGCCGGGGGCCAGGACCGGTCTCTTCGGGTTGATCTGGAGCCTGAGCGCGGGACCCGAATCCCTCACCACCACGCGCGCCGCATCGCTCGCCACTCCCTCGTTGGTTTCGACCGACGCGATCACGGCGCCGATCCAGCCGCCGTCGGCGGGGGGCTCCGGCATCTCGTCGGCTGCCGTGAACAGCCCGTCCGTGCCAATCGAGCCGAGCCACACCGGTCGGAAGGACCACTCTATGGGAACGTCAAGCGGCTCGCCGTCGGGCGCGATGGCGATGGCCTCGAACTGCACGTCGCCGCCCAGCATTACCGCCGCTTCACGGGGCCTGATCCTGACCCTCACTCCCGCTGGCCCGGCCCGCCGTATCTCCACGCGCGCGAACCCGCGTGCGGGCCCGCCGCTCGTTGCCACCGTCGCTACTATTCTCCCGACGCCTTCGTCCGGACCGGCGGTGAAAAGCCCATCGGGGCCGATGACACCGAGCCGCCTGGGCATCACCGACCACTCGACGTTGGCGTCGAGCGGGTTCCCTGACTCATCGATCACGACCGCGGTGAACTGGAATTCCTCTCCGGGGCTGACAACCGCGCTCACCGGCACGACATTCACCCTGACGCCCGGTCCAGGCGGTGTGCCCACGACCAGTGACGCGTCACCGACACCCTCGCGCTCGCCGGCGATCGCACGCACCGCAATGCGTCCGGCCCCTTCATCGTTCCCCGCCGTGAAAAGCCCGGTGCCATCCGCGGAGCCGAGCCGCTCAGGTATCACCACCCATCGTAGCTCCGCGTCCACCGGGTCGCCCGTCAACGGGTCCCTGACGGTCGCGTCGAACTGCTCGTGACCACCCGCCTCCACGACAGCGCTCGACGGTTCGATCGTCACCACGAGTCTCGCCGGAGGCTGGGCGCTGACCACAACTACGGAGTGCCCCGCGCCCGTCGCCTCCCCGTACATCGCCAGTGCGCGGACGATCGCGCGGCCGGGCTCGCCGCCCGCGATGAACCGTCCGTCGCTTCCTATCGCACCGACCCGGGGCGGGATCACAGACCACATGACGTCCGCCGCTACGGGTTCCCCATCAATGTCGTACACGCTTGCCACGAACGCGACCTCGCCGCCCGGGAGGGCGTGCGCTCTCGTCGGAGACACGCGAACCGTGAGCTCGTCGGTCGCGAGCGCGCCGGACGCGAGCGCCAGCGTGGCAAGGACCGCCAGTATGGCGATCGCTCCGCTCCGCGCGTCAGTCGCTTTCTGTGACTTCGATGTCAGTCGTTTCGTGAACATGTTCCTCACCTCCGGATGCCCCTTCAGGTCCAGGAGACCTCGGGCGGGCGTGCCCAGTCCGGTTCTTGCGCGTCGGGTGATTGCGACACCAACGCTTGCTACACCTGCTCATCCAGGGACCGCCGCTCGCCGTTTAGCGTATAGAAGAGCCACGACACGTCCCTGAGCTTCCTGCCCGACCCGTCCTGTATCTCGATCGTGATGATGTGCTCGCCCTCCTCGAACTTCTCAGTCGGGGAGTACATCACGTAACTTCCGGTTACCTCCGCCAGCCCCGTCACGTCCACCTCATCGACGTAGAGCCGGACGATGATGCCCTCCTCGACCGGCGGGTATATCGCCGCGACTATCTCGACGTCGTTAGCGCCGACGACGGAGTTGTCCGCGGGTGTCACTGGATCTATGTTCGCCTGCGCGATGCTCACGCCGGGTGCGACCGGTAGCAGGACAGGCCCGCCGCGGTCGATGTTCACGACGATGAGCACGAGCGCCACGGCGCACGCGCCGGCCACCGCCCAAGCGAGCCGCGGTGAACGGAGGCGCTCCGCCCAGGTGGAGCCGACGGATGCCGCGCGCACCCTCGCCTGCAGCCGCTCGGTGTGGAAGGGAGGCAGCTCGACGGGGCGAAGCTCCTGGAGAAACTGCTCGACCTTCTCCTCGGAGGGTTTGGCCCCGGACGGACGGTTCATCTCGTGCCGGTTCTTCTTGTTGTCAGTCATTCGTTGCGTCCTTGCAGCGGCGCTCCCGCGCGCCTGGTTCAGACCTTGTCTGCGAGCAGGTCGGCGAGAAGGGCCTTCCCGCGCGAGATCCTCGATTTGACCGTGCCCATGGAGCAACCGGTCGCGGTCGAGATCTCCTCGTAGCTCATCTCATCTATGTACCGGAGCGTTATCGCCTCACGGAACGCGACGGGGAGCTGGGCTATCGCCTGACGCACCGCCTGCGCCCGCTCCTCCTCGAGCACCGCGTGCTCGGCCGTGCGGGTCTCGGAGGAAGGCGAGGGGTGCTTCTCCTGGTGCTCCCTCCAGAGCTCCGCTCGCCTCGCGTTCTTCCTGTAGCTCTTCTTGAGGACGTTCAGGGCGATGCGATAGAGCCAGGTGAACGGGTCCGCATCACCGCGGAAGCGCGGGTAGGCCTTCATGGCCCTGATGAACGCCTCCTCGGTCAGATCGAGCGCGTCGTGTCATAACGGGCAACGACCTCTTCGAAGTCCAGCCTTGCCATCGACCCCCTCCGATTGCCTCACTCACATATTAGAGGCCCCGCACACCGCCCATGTTCCCCTCAGAATGTATGCCCGACGTCCAGCGTTACCACATGCTCGGTGTAAGATCGAGACGGGTCCGCCCGGTCCTCCCGGTCGATCAGCCAGTACTCGACCTCGAGGTCCACAGGCCCGAAATCCCACCGCGTTTCGAACGTGTAGTGTGAACGGGTGTAGTCCGTCTCGGCCCCTGACCCCGCGGTCCATCTTGCGGCCACCCGCGCTGTCCACCTGTTCTGGAGCAACTCGTGCTTGATGTCGCCTGACGCTGACCACGTGTCCGTTTCGTCGGGAGATCGCACGCCCGACCACGATACGTTTCCCAAGATGTGCGTCCGACCCCGCCGCCACGTTCCCCCAAGAGCGCCGTAGGCGTAGCTGTAATCGTACGTGACGCGGGGACTCCTGTCATATCGTCCGACCACGTACGTTCGGGCGGTGCCTTCGTTCACCGCCCAGGTGAGCTCAGCGCGTGAGTAGACCTTAAGCTCGTACTCGTTCTCCGCGAGATATGATCGGGAGTCGAACGAGCGTCCGGTGCGGACCCAGCCCGACGAGCTGAACCTCTCGTTCGGGCGGTATGAGTAGTCGAGCGCGAGCGTGTGCTCGCCGGGCTCGTACTCGTACGTTCCGGCCGAGTAGTAGTCCGGCTCACTGGAAACATACTCCAGCGAGACGCGGTTCCGCCAGTCCCGTTCGAGCTCCAGCTTCGCACGAAACGCGGTGCCTCTGCCCTGAACCTCGCCCACGGCATCTGAACGCGCCAGCTCGAGCTCTGCGTTCAGACCACCGCTGGACGTGCGCAGCAGTCCGGCGACGACGTTGTTCCGGAGCGGCTCAGTGATCTGCTGCTCATCGGTCACTGACTCCTCGCGGTCGAAGACGGACAGGTAGATCACCGAGGCGCTCAGGCGCTCGTTCCAGTCGAAGCTCTGCTTGCCGCCGGCGGCGAAGCGCGAGTACATCCCGAACCCAGCCAGCGTGTCCGCCTCGCTCATCCGCATGCCGACCAGTTCGGTCGTGCTCGGACAGCCTCGCGCCCTGGCCGACGGCCCAGTTGAGAGTGGTCGGTGAGAGGGAAGGAAATACGTCTCCGGCTTCGACCTTCAACTTCTCCGTGCCGCCGCTCACCAGCCAGTCGAGTTCGTCGCTGTAGACGGGATCGAACCGTGCGGTAATGAGGAAGGTGCCCGTCCCTCTGACGCCGGACGCGTAGAAGTCGAACGATGGACGGAAGACCTCGGCGTAGGGCAGGAAGACATCGACGGAGTCGACCGCGGGAGTCTCCGCCTCGACCATGACCCAGCCGGCCTCCATCCTGCCGGCGACCTGCCACTCGGCGTCAGACGGCGTCCAG
>JALGZG010000076.1 GCA_025782345.1 bacterium
CCGGTTCATGTCGGACGACCCCGATGTGCGCCGCTACGCCGTGGAATACGGGAGCGTCTTCTTCTGCGGTCTCCCGTTCATGTTCTCCTCCTACACCGTCTACACGGCGCTCCGTGGCGTGGGCGACGCGCCGAAGGCCATGTACATCATGCTGATGTCGACGGCGCTGAACGTCGCGCTGGATCCGTTGTTCATCTTCGGGCTCGACATGGGCGTGGCGGGCGCGGCGCTCGCGACGGTCATCTCGGCGACGTGTGCGGTCATCGTGGGCCTGGTGGTTCTCGCATCGGGACGGGCGAACATCACCGTTCCGCTCGCACGCAGGTTCCACCCCCGTCTCTCCATCATGATGCAGATCCTGAAGATCGGGATGCCGGCAGGGCTGAATGGGCTGATGCGGAGCTGCGCGCACTGGTACGTTACGACTCTCGTCGCGGGATTCGGGACGCTCGTGGTGGCGGCCTACGGCTTCAGCATTCGCATCATGGAGCTCGGGATACTCTTCGGCGTCGGGCTCGAGCTGGGCGCCAGCGCCATCGTGGGCCAGAACCTCGGTGCGAAGAAGAAGGACCGAGCGCACGAGGCCGTCGTCAAGGCGACACTCCTCGTCGGGGTGCTGACCGGGATACTGGCACTCTTCGAGTTCATCTTCGCGCGTCAGATACTCGGTCTCTTCACGACGGACGCCGCGGTCATCGCAACCGGGATCACCCTCGTCCGGCTTCTGGTCATCGCCCAGGTGATGATAGCGATGCACATCGTTATGTCGTCCGCGTTTTACGGGTCGGGCAACACGTGGCCGCCGACCGTCATCGCGGGCATTATCGAGTGGGGCGTTCAGATCCCGCTGATCCTCCTTGCCATCCACGTGCTGCACACCACCGAGACAGGCGTGTGGTGGTCAATGTTCATCGCGGCGTCGATCGAGGTGTTGCTGACGTTCGCATGGTTCCAGCGCGGTCACTGGAAGCACACGGAAATCTAGTGGGTGCAGGGCCGGAGGAGTGTGGGCGCGACTGCCTCATGCAGCCGCAGTCCCGGCCGTCCCGCCATCCGGAGGTCGATGTTGCTGCTCGGAATCGACGTCCCAGTCTCTGGTGAGTTCGACGTCGTGGGCTTCGGCCTGAACGCCGTCGACCACCTGTGTTTCGTCCCGCGCTTTCCCGCCCCCGGGTCCAAGCCCAGGGTCTCGCGCTTCCTTCGTACGCCCGGCGGTCAGGCCGCGAGCGCGATGGTGCTCTGCTCGAGGTTGGGGCTCGCGGCGAAGTACGTCGGCAAGGTGGGCGGGGACGAGACGGGCAGCTTCTCTCTCGCGAGCATCGCGTCCGAGGGCGTGGACACGAGCGACGTCGTGACGGTACCGGATGTTACGAACCAGCTCGCGATGATCGTGGTGGACGAGCGGGACGGGGAGAGGACCATTCTCTGGCACCGCCCCGCGGAGCTCGAGACACGGCCGGAGGAGCTCACGGCGGAGAAGATCGCCGTCGGACGCATCCTCCTGATAGACGGACACGACACGGCAGGCGCGGCGCGGGCGGCCGAGATTGCGCACGAGCACGGCGTCCTCGTGGTGCTCGATGCGGAGTCCATCAAGGAGGGGACGGACGAGGTTGTGGCAAGGACCGACGTTCTCCTGGCGTCGCGCGGGTTTCCGAGGCGGTTCACCGGAGAGGCCAATCTGGACCAGGCCTTCGACGCGCTGTGGCGAGCGGGGCCGCGCGTCATCGGTATGACGCTGGGCTCCCTGGGCTCCCTGGTCATGGGGGCGGACGGGTCCGTCGTCTCGTGCCCGAGCTACGAGGTGGACGCCGTCGACACGACCGGCGCCGGCGATATCTTCCACGGGGCGTTTCTCTACGGTCTTCTTTCAGGATGGAGCGCCGAGCGGACGCTGTCCTTGTCGAACGCGGCGGCGGCCCTGTGCTGTACCGCTCCCGGCGCGCGCGGGGGCGTTGAGAGCCTCGAGCAGGTCCTGAAGCTCGTTGCGTGCTTTGATCCTACCCCAGCTTGAGCGTTCCACGGGTGTCGCGGGACCTTGGTTGAGGTACACCTTTGGCCCTTGGCCACGCATGACGAGAAGATCGACGTCGCCATCACCATCGAGGTCGGCGAGTTCCAGCCCCCAACCACCCACTGGTCTGGGTACTCCAGTCAGCAGATCTTCATTCTCGACCCACGTCGGAGCTTGGGCACTCCCCGAGTTCTCATAGCACGTAATAGGGCCCTCTCCAGCCCTTCCGCCTAGCACAAGGTCCAGGTCACCGTCGCCATCTAGGTCACCGAAATTCGGGTCGACAAGGGGGCTGGGGAGTGATACTGCATCCACCAGACTGTCGTCTCGAATCCAGGAGGGTGTCTCAGGGGTGCCCGTGTTGGAGTAGGCCCTGAGCCCCCAGTACACTGCCATCACCAGGTCGAGGTCCCCGTCGTCGTCGAGGTCTGCCAGCTCAGGGCAGGTCCAGCTATTGGGCGACAAGCCCTCGTACATGCTGTCGTCGCGCTGCCAGACCGGCTGCTCGGCGCTCCCGACGTTCTCGTAGTACAGGAGCGGCCACCCGTTCAACTCTCCCACTGAAAGGTCCAAGTCGCCGTCGGCGTCGAGGTCGGCAAGGCAAGTGGTCATGCAGTTGACGTACTCAACTCCCTCCACGAGCGAGTCGTCCCGTTGCCACGACGGGAAGGAGGGGGACCCGACGTTCCTGTACGACTGAGTCACCACGGCGTAGATCAGGTCGCAGTCCCCGTCGCCGTCGAGATCCCCGAACTCGGGGTTGTACCCAGTCCACGGCGGCGCGAACTCCGGCGCCTCGATCCAGTAAATCTGGGCGGTCGCGTACTGGGTGATCAGCACCACCAGCAGAAAGAGCAGCACCGGCAGCACGCCGCAAAGCCATCGTTGGACCTTCATCGTTCCTCACCTCCATCACCGCTGCCTGAATAATGCTTTGATCCTGCCCCAGCTCGAGTGTTCCACGGGCGTGACGGAGCCGAGATTGAGGTAGATCTTCGGCCCGTGGCCACGGATGACGAGAAGATCAACGTCGCCATCGGCATCGAGGTCGGCGAGATCCAATCCCCAGCTGCCGACCAACATGGGTACGTCAGTCAGGAGATCCCCGTTCTCATCCCACTCCGGAGTCTGGGCAGTCCCGATGTTCTCGAAGCAGACGATCGGGCTGTCGCCGTACGTGGAGCCGAGAACGATGTCGAGATCCCCGTCACCATCGAGATCACCAAGATTCGGATCGAGATATGCGTGCGGAAGTGATATCCCATCCACCAGACTGTCGTCTCGCTGCCAGGACGCCACCTCCGGGGTCCCCGTGTTGCGGTAGGCTCTGAGACCCTGGTACACCGCTAACACCAAGTCGAGATCCCCGTCGTCGTCAAGGTCCGCCAGCTCAGGACAGGTCCAGCTTCCGGGGGACAAGCTCTCGTACATGCTGTTCTGCGGCTGCCAGACTGGCTGCGTCGCGCTCCCGACATTCTCGTAGTATAGGAGCGGCCACCCATTCAGCTCCCCCACTGACAGATCCAGGTCACCGTCAGCGTCGAGGTCAGCGAGACACGTCGTCATGCAGACTTCGTAGTTGACACCCTCGACAAGCGAGTTGTCCTGCTGCCACGACGGGAGGAAGGGGGACCCGACATTCCTGTACGACTGGAGAACCATGGCGTAGATCAGGTCGCAGTCCTCATCGCCATCCAAATCTCCGAACTCAGGGATGCCGCCAGTGTTCGGGGGCGCGAACTCTGGCGCCTCGATCCAGTAGATCTGGGCGGTCGCGGGCTGGGTGGTCAGCACCACCAGCAGAAAGAGCAGCACCGGCAGCACGCCACAAAGCCATCGCGGTAGCTTCATTGTCCCTCACCTCCATCACCGCTGCCTGAACAGCCCTTTGATTCTGCCCCAGCTTGATGGTTCCACGGGTGTGACGGAGCCACGGTTGAGGTAGAACACCGGGCCATCCTCTGCCTCGCGGCTCAGCATATCGACATCCCCATCGCCATCCAGATCTGCTAGGTCAAGCCCGTAACCCTCGACGTCTCGGTCGACTCCCTCCAGCAGGCTCTCGTTCTCAACCCACGTGGGAGTCTGGGGAGTTCCCGAGTTCTCATAGCATATGATAGGGCCTCCGTAATGTCTGCCGCCGAGCACAAGGTCGAGATCGCCGTCGCCGTCGGGGTCACCGAGGTTGGGATCGACATATCCGTGTGGAAGTGATATCCCGTCCACGAGGGTGCCGTCACGGGTCCACGACGGCTCCTCCGGGGTCCCAGTGTTGCGGTAGCCCCGAAGACCCCACTCCACAGCCAGCAGAAGGTCGAGATCCCCGTCATCGTCAAGATCCGCCAGCTCCGGACACGTCCAGCTTCCGGGGGACAAGCTCTCGTACATGCTGTTCTGCGGCTGCCAGACTGGCTGCGTCGCGCTCCCGACGTTCTCGTAGTAGAAGAGGGGGTAGGCCCCGATGTACAACGTTCCCACTGAGAGGTCCAGGTCGCCGTCAGCGTCCAGGTCCGCCAGGCAAGTGGTCATGCAGTTGACGTACTCAACTCCCTCCACGAGCGAGTCGTCCCGCTGCCACGACGGGAAGGAGGGGGACCCGACGTTCCTGTACGACTGGAGAACCACTCCATAGATCAGGTCGAAGTCTCCGTCGGCATCCAGATCCCCGAACTCCGGGTTGTATCCTGTCCACGGCGGCGCGAACTCCGGCGCCTCCGTCCAGTAGATCTGGGCGGTCGCGTACTGGGTGGTCAGCACCCCCAGCAGGAAGAGCAGCACCAACAGCACGCCACAAAGCCATCGCGGTAGCTTCATTGTTCCTCACCTCCATGACTGATGGTACACCCTGTGGATGAAGGGGTCAATGCCCCTCGCCACTCGGTCCATGCTTCCGGGCACCCGTGTACCACACCCGCAACGCGATCTCAGGAGGGGGTGCCGCGAGCGCCGCAGCCGGGCCCACGGTGAATGGTACCAGCACCAGTCCCCCAGGCCCGCCCTCGGCATGCAGCCACTGGTCCACGATGGGCGTCACGTCGATGGCCAGCTCTCCGTGCTCATCCGTGATCACGCTCGATATCGAACCTCGATGCTGATCCCAGGCACCATCGCCTGACTGCCAATCGTCGCCCCACGCCACTTCCTCTGCCGACCAAGCACACGTGACCGGGAATGCCTCGATTCCGATCTCCCGTTCTTCGTCGGAGTCGATCGGAAGCTCCGCCCGCAGGACGGCCAGATCGACCGTGGCTCCCTCCAGCGCGTCTGGGACCGCGAACCTGAGGAGTATCCGCCAGTTTCCTACATCCGCGGGATCCGCAAGGCATGCCGACTCCTCGAGCGTGAGGTCCACTACAGATGCGTGGGCCACACCGACAAACACAACTGCGGCAAGTACTCCAAATCCGATGACAAGTCCCTTGGCCTTCCTCATCCGCCTCATCATGTTGCCTCCCTGTCGCCGCCTCCACGCGCGTGCGATTACGGCGCCGATCCTCACTTCAGCACAACAAGCTTCCGCGTCTCGTTGACTGAACCGGCTTGCATCCGGCAGAAGTACACCCCCGATCCAACGAACAGCCCCTTCTCATTCCTCCCGTCCCAGACCGCGTCGTGTTCGCCCGGAGGTCGCACCTCGTCCGCGAGCACGCGCACAAGCCTGCCGTTCAGATCGTACACGGCGATCCGCACCCGAGACTCTATCGGAATGGCGTAGCCGATGACGGTGGTGGGGTTGAACGGGTTTGGCCGGTTCTGGTCGAGGCGGTGGTTGAACACCACAGGGTCGGCTCCCTGCTGAGCCCCCCTCGTCCCCGGGTCGGACAGAAGGTACGGCTCCCACTCGATGTCGATGCCGATACCCCAGAACTTCCGTCCGGACGGGTAGGTCGTGCCCCACCAGTTCATCTGGGCAGGGAGGGGATCGACAGGTGGCTGCGTCCATGCGTAGACGTTGTATAGCGCATTGTCGTCGGTGGCGTTGTAGCCGTAGTCAGTCATGTCGCCGAGGTGGGGGATCTGGCCTGTCTCGCACTCGATATAGAAGTGGTAGTAGAAGTCGCTGAGTCTGTTCCAGTGCGCGACGGCCGCCATCTTCACGAGCCGGATGCCTTTCGTGTAACCGTCGCTGGCTCCGGTTCCAGCGATGATGTTCCCCAGCACGTCGGCGGATGCCTGGGGCACTGCGTACAGGCAGATCCCCTCACCACACGCATTCTCGATCGCCATTGTCACCACATTGTCGCTGATCGAGATCTCCACCGGATCGAAGCTGTTCCAGCAGTAGACCGCGCGGGGGACAGCCAGCCGCCCCGCGCCAGGTCCCACGGTGATCTCGTTGCCCTCAACCGTGGAACCCCTGTCATCATAGAGCTGGATGCCGTACTGAGATGCCCCAGTGATGGCGTTCCCTTCCATATGTACGGCACAGCTGTCAGCGCGGATGCCGGTAGACGCGTCCTCGACAGTGCAGTTCACAAGAGCGGATGGGGCCGTACAGCCCTCGAGGTGCACTCCCATCATTGACTGGCTCAGGAACCGGGAGTCCCGTACGTCAAGCGCCTCGGGCGCCATCACCCAGAGGGACTTGTATGCCCCGGAGACATCCGTGAATGCGAGAGAGCACGTGCTGCCGGGCTCGAGCGTGATGCCGTACCAGTCGGGAAGCCCGGCGAACGGCAGCACGTCGGGCACGAAGGTCACACGGTTCAGGGCGCCGCCAGTGGAGAGGAGGATCCCCTCGACGATTAACTCGCATAGGGCGGTATCGCGACCGGATTCCTTGCAGTCCCAGTCGTGCGCGACCTCGATCTTGGTGCCCGCGGCGAGGTGAAGCGTGAGGCTCTCGGGGACCTCGACGTCCCCCTCGATGAACATGTCGCCCGACCAGGTCGTCGATTGAGTCAGTGAGCCGGCGACCGGCTGTTCGTAGAGCCCCGAGTTCCGCTCGTCGTGTCGGTACATCGGCCACTCGAACCGCGGATTGCTCGTGCCCCAGTACTCGAAACGATGCAGGACGCCCTTGTTTGTCGCGAACACGATGTCGTTCTTTCCGTTGCCGTCGAGGTCGCAGAGTGCCCCCGTCGCGTACACACCAGGCACTTCCACGGGGTCCACCACAGTTTCGAGTGTTCCCGGGGCAGCCGGGACACTCAGGATGTAGAGCAAGCTGCTGCCACCATCGGGCTGCACCGCTCCAACTATGATCTCAACATCGTCTCCACCGTCGAAGTCCCCGATCAGAGGTTCGCCCACCGCGGTGCCGGTAAGACCCGCGCGCCACGCCGGGACGCCGGAGTAGTCGTGCTTGAACACGAACACGGAGCAGCCGCCCGCGCAGACGATCTCCAGCTCGTCGTCGGAGTCGACGTTCCCGATGGAGACCTCGCTGGTCTCCGGGATGGAGGCCGTCCAGAGCACCTGGGCGGGACTTGTGGAGCTGTGCACGATGAGCATGCCGTCGGAGGCACGCGCCGACGCCAGCAGCACCTTGCCATCCTGCTGGAGGTCGCCCGCGGCTATCCCGAAGCCCCGGTGGCCTGCCCCGCTCGGGATGCTCAACCTCCACTTGAGCGAGTCGGTTGCGGACGCGCACAAGACCAGCGTGTCATCAATGGTGTAGTTCCACGTGACAAGATCCGCGGGATGGAGTCCCATGTTGACGGCGGTCGGTGGGCTAGTGCGCTGCCAAGCGGAACCCGAGCCGAGTGGTATGTCCCAGCTGAGCGAGGGCCACCGAGGAGCGAAGTCCCAGACGAACAGACGTCCCTGTTCGTCTGGATCGACGCCCACAACGGCCACCTCTGGGCGGCCGTCTACCGGGTTGATGTCGATGAGTAGTGGCGCCGAGTATGTCTCGCCGACCACCCATTGCTTCCAGACTCGCGTCATGGCGTCAGGCTCCGAATTCAATACGAAGATCTCGTCTTCCCTAGGGTTAGCCGACGCCCGATCGAGCACGACGGCGGCGACCTCAGGTGTTCCATCGCGATCGAAGTCTGCCACAGCCGGACAGAGAGCCTCCAACATCCCCCCTCCTCCTGGGTCGAACGACCAGACCTCAGAGCCCGACTGGCCAATGACCTTCACGCAGCTGTTCAGGTAGGCCAAGATGATCTCCTGCCCGTCGCCCCCGCCGAGGTTGCACACGGTCGCGGGCGAGACAGGCGTGGACAAGGTTGGATCTTCGAGGAGCGCCAGCGGGAAACCGTCCGCGTAGAAGTACACGTAGAAGTGCACCGGCTGGCGAGTGGTGTTGTTCCACTCATGCAGTTCGTCGATCAACAGACCGGGATCGACGGTGACGTACAGGTCGTAGGCCCCGACCGAATCGCCCGGCGGAGTCCACATGACCCGCGCCGTGTCGGCACCCCAGGCCTCCATGGTCCCAATCGTATCCGTGAGGCGCGAGGAGAACCGGCCATCCGCGTGGTACAGATCGAAGGCGACAACCACCTCCTCGTCGGGATTGGTCTCCTCGGGGCCTTCGTTCGTCACGCGGCATTCGAATGCCATCTCGTCACCGTGGTTGACGAACTCCGGCGTAATCACGACGTCCCTTGCTCGCACCACCAGATCACAGCTCCCGGCGTAGCCGGTCTCGTCTCCGAAGAAAAGGTTGAGGGTCGGGTCTCCGAGGAGGTTATACGCACATAGCTCCCTCAGAGGGTGCGATTGCTGCACGTAGTGACGCAACTTGGCTTCAGCCACCGCTTGGCCGATCATCGGGTAGGTCTGATCATAGAGCGCCTCGAGAATCAGGCGACCGAAGCTGTCGTTCCCGGTCGCCCTTGTGGCACCGAAGAAGGCGACCGCGCCGGCGTTGCTCCGGTGCATCAGAACCTCGCCCAAGCAGTCATATGCGAACGATTCGCACTGGGACACATTCGCGAAATTGCCAGTGGAGCAGCTCATGTTGATCCAGAAAGGGAGCATTGATGTGTTGTCCAAGGAGTCAGCATCGCCGGCTTCGAACGACAAGCTTCCACATGGCCACCCGTGGCCCCACAACAGCATGATGAGCTTCCCGTCATTGACGGCGGCGATGTTACTTGGGCGCCCATACTCCCTGTGAGCGCAATCAGGGAGGTTCCCGGAATCGCAGACGACGTACTCGTGGACGTGCAGTTGCCTAACCTCGACGGACGGCTCGTCTGAGAGGATGTCCAGAATCGCCGGGATCTCCTTGTGGACGTCCGCGACGTGTCCCTCCCACCCCACCCCATCGCCGTGGGCAAATGAGCAGGAGAGGAAGATACTGTCCGTCCATGCCTCCGAGAGCGGGACGGGTTCGTAGCCGACGATCTTGTCGACCTCGGTCTGCAATTCCGTCGTGTCGCCCACAGCGAGCCTGCCAATGGCGAGATCAGCCACATAATCGGTATCGGCGACGCAGGCGTACCAATGGTCCGTCGGAACCCAAGGATCGGTACCGTCCAGATACAGCAGGGAGTCTTGATATGCCGGGAGCAGCTCCTGCGATTGCGCCTGTCCGGGATCTGCGGCTTCCCGCGCGTCGCCGATGAGGAGTACGTATCCCAGGTGGCCATCCGGGACGTTCGCCGCCGACTGCGTCTCGTAGAGCCCCTGAATGAAGTCCTTGATCGCCTGAGGAGAAATGGGATTCGCGATGTCCGAGACCTTCACCAGGGCTACGTTCAGGCAGTCGTACCAGGATTTCTTCTCGGCCAACGACTCGAGCGCGTCGATGTCGATGATGCTATCTTCGACTATCATGAGGTAGTCTGTGTGAACGTCTTCGCACTGACCAACCGTCGTGCACCAGGTCACGGAGACGTCGCAGGAATCTGATCTACCTCCCTGCAGTGGCGTTGTCCCGATACCGTCGTAGTTGGCGATGACCGACCGGCATGCGGCCTCGAGAGGACCGACACCACGGATGTTCGTCTCGACGGGATTCTCGAACCTGATGTCAACGGAGAGAGAGGAGTAGCACCTGACGAGCGAGCGCGCAGGGTTGTAGCGAATGGGGTGGAGTTCCAGTATCACGTACCGTTGATCTCGCACCCACCCATCTTCAGCGATGATAGCGGTGCCCTCCGGGTAAAGGGCGTCATCCTGATAGAAGTCCTCGTCGATCGTGAACACCTCGTAGACGTACTCGTACTCATCCTCGTATCCGACGGCGTGGCTCGGCACCGGCCACACGGCCGCGCCCGAGAAGCCCGTGGAGTCACCGAGCTCAACACGGAGTGAGTACGACTCGCAGTCCGGAATCGCGAGCATCATCCGCACCACCGGGAGCTCCGGCTTCCCGATCTCGCTCGTGAACGACTCCCCGATGAAGCTCAGCCTCTGGAACTCGTCGCTCCCGTGATAGACGGTCTCGACCTCGAAGCCATGGACGTCCACGGTCAGCGAGATCGAGTCGAGGACCGATGCCAGGATCTGCGAATCCCGAGGCTCCGACCATGGCGACGCTTCATTGATCGCCACCCAGCCATCACTGGGGAGGGTGTCCGGGGTCTGGCCGCACGCCGGACCGGCGCTGAGTGCAGCGATTGCGGCGATTGCGATGATGGTAGCGGGCAGAGCCAATCGGCTTCTTGGCATGAGAGGGCGGGGCAGCATGGCAACCTCCTAGTGGGCAGGAGTGCGATGTCTGTGACGGGCAAGTGTAGCGAGGTTCGTGATGAGAATAGCTCGCCCCCCCCCTCACATGTCAAGAACGGATGCGTGCATCGGCTCCCGCGGAGGCACAGGCACACTGGAAGTGCCCGCGTTCGCGCGTGATGCTTGGGCCACTCGATCCCCCTCGAGACGCTTCTCTCTTGACGCAGTCCTTGTTCTCGAGAGCCGAGAGGTGGCACCGAACTCAGTTGGTCGACGCAATCCCGAACGCCTCCCCGATCTCGCGGATCGTCGGCGAGCGATCGTGGTTTCGAATCGCCTTGGCAATGTACTCGAGGATCTTCCGCTGGTTTGGGTAGAGAAGGAGTCCGCGCGGCGGCGCATCGCAGCTCTCTGTGATCGCTCTCCCTGCAAGTGAAGCCAACGCCAATAGGGTTGGTGGTGAGACTGCTCGTGGTTGAGTTTCCGTGCCGGACTCGCTATGCTTACGCTTTATGTACGCGATGCCTGTGTGACCTGCAATCATCCAACCGCCTCTACGGGGATCATCTTGCCGAAGCACAGGAGAGACACCATCGATTCCAACGGGAACCACGCTCCTGGTGTATAATGACTGGACCGTTCATGCGTCGCGCGAACCCCCGGAGGACCTCATTTGGCCAACATAGACCTCGTCATTCTCGACCTCGACGGCACTCTCTACTCCTCGACCGCCACGACCCTCGGGGCCGTTGAGCGCGCCGTCCGCGACCTGAACGAGCGCCACGGAGACGTGGCGGCGCCGCCCAGCGATGATCTGGTTCTCTCGGGCGTGGGCGCAACAAGAGAGGATTTCGCGCGGAAGGTCTTCCCGGCGCTGGTGGAGGAGTACATCGAGGAGATCGACGACCTCATCTGGCACTGGGAGCGCACGCTGGTTGATGACGGCCAGGGCGCCCTCTTTCCGGGTGCGGTCAGGGCGCTCGAGGAGATGCGCGAGATGGGGTTCCTGCTCGGCGTTGCGACGAACGCCGGCTCGGGCTACATGAATCACATCCTCGACTACTTCGAGATCCGTCCGTTCTTCGACGACGCGCGCTGCGCAGGAGATGCTGATCGACCTCATAAGGGAACACCTGTCTGTAGCACCAGGGCGGACCGTCATGGTGGGTGACAGGCACACGGACATACACGGTGCTCGCGCCGCCGGCGCCCTGGCGGTGGGGTGCACGTGGGGCTTCGCCTCCAGAGACGAGCTGAACGACGCCGACAGAGTCATCGACAACTTCGCAGAGCTCACAAGTCTACTGAAGTCGTGGCCCTGACGCCGGCCCCGACCCCGCTCCGTCGTGGCCCTGACGATGTCGCGGCGGCACGCGACCGTGTCGTCCTTCCAGGCCTCGAAACGAGTTTCGCGCCGTGGCGCACCGGAGGTTCCATGCACTGGCTGCACGATATTTCCCAGGTCTTGCCGACCTCCCGCGAACCCCAACGCAGGGACGTAGCCTCGATCGATACGATCGTGCTGCACTGCACGGCGATGCCGGGGTGGAACGCCTGGGAGACGGCCAGGTACCATACGGGACCCAACCATATCAGTGACGAGGGGTGTCCAACCATCGCGTACGCCTACTTCGTGGAGCCCGACGGCCTCTTGCTTGAGTGCATCGGGAAGGACGTCAGGGGCTGGCACGTCGGCCCCTGGAACGACAGAGCGATAGGCGTCTGCATGGCGTACGAGGCCGGGGAGGAGCCGCCCCCCAGGGCCCAGCTCGAGACCGCGGCTGAGATGTGCGCCGCCCTGGCCACTGAACTGGGGCTTCCGCCCGACCGCGTGCTCGGACACCGCGAGCTTGAGGGGACGGGCTTCGTCGTTGAGGACGGCGAGGAGGTCCGGCGCAAGGAGTGCCCGGGTCTGGCCATCGACATGGACGAGTTCAGAGGGATGGTCGCATCGGCAATGGAGCGTCCCGGAGGTCCGGAGGTGAGCGAGGCATGAATTCCATCGTGTGTCGGTCGAGGTGTCACCCCGCGTTCGCGGCTCTGATGG
>JALGZG010000179.1 GCA_025782345.1 bacterium
ACTACGAGACCCGCCTCGGAGAGAGCGAGGGCGACGAGAGACTGTGGGGAGAGCTGTCCGAGGACGAGGCCGTCGTGTTCTATCAGTGCAGGCGCAAGTCGCCTCCCCGTGAGACGCGGTACGCCCTCTTCATGGATCCCGACCGGCTGAACGCCGAGCCCGAGCTCCGCGAACGGGTGAAGGGTCTGACCGAGGAGCCGGTGGAGCTACCGAGCGCGATCGGCGTCGGCAAGGCATCGACGCTCCCCGCTGTGTCAGGCGTGGGCCTTCTGGCGCAGCTCGCGCCGCTAGTCACGGAGGCGAAGTACTTCGAACTCCGCCACGTGACCAGCAGCTCCGTGGACGCGCTGCTCGAGGAGATCGGATTCACGAACATCCGGCATCTCGACGACCGGATGCCCGAACTGCTCGCGTTCTTCGACGCCGCGCGGGATGCGGGGAAGCTCGGACCGAACGGGCCGGTGCTCGATGTCGTCGCAGAGGTTTTCGGGATCTCTGCGGTCGAACGCGCGGGGGCGGGCCCCGGGGAGTTCGTCATCGCGAAGAAGCCGGGCTAGCGTCTGCAGGAGTGGCCTGCCGGTAGGAGTCGACGTGCCGGTGGCAGTGTGAGTGCAGACAGGAGGCAAGGTGGCAAGAACCAGACCCGAGCTCGACTCCGGAGTGTTCTGGAAGCGGATTATCGCCCGTACGCTGGAGGAGGGTGTCCCCGATAAGTGGCGGGAATCTACGTTTGAGGGCCGGTCGCCCCTGGCCGCCGCGTTCCTCGAGCAGTTGCCGACCGCCGCGCGCGTGCTCGACTTCGGTTCCGGTATCGGCCGGAACGCCCTGGCGCTCGCGAGACGAGGCCATTCGGTGACCGTGTGCGATGTCGCCGAGGACGGCATCCGCTTCAGTCTTGAGAAAGCTCAGGAGGAGGGACTGGCGGTGGACGCCGCCGAGTTCGATGGCTGGACGATCGAGCTTCCCGACGCTGCCGTTGATGGCATCCTTGCCTGGAGCTGCCTGGACCACGTGACTCTTCACTGGGCCACGGAGCTTGCGGCCGAGCTGTCACGGGTGGCGCGGTCCGGTGCGCTCCTGCTCGTCTCGTTCGACGAGGACAAGAGCGACGACCCGGACTCGGAGTGCGAGTTGCTGGAGGACGGGACGCATCACTACACGTCCGGCCGTCGGGCCGGCATGCTGTTCAGGCCCTACACGAACGAGGAGATCAAGGGTCTCTTCGCCGAGGAATGGGAGCTCCTGGAGTTCGAGGGGGACCACACGAGCGTCCCTCGCCGCGGGCTCTTCCGGCGCACGTGAAAGGGAGAATCCGATTCGAGTGTCCGCGCATCCAATAGCGGTACCATCAACCGGGTGCGTTGAGCGGACTGACGCAGGCTCAGCCGCAGACATCGGGGACGACAGGAGAGCCAATGCCCATATTCGAGTACAAATGCCAGAAGTGCGGGGCGGAGTTCGACGAGCTGGACTCCATCGACAACCGCGACAAGCCGCACAAGTGCCCCACGTGTGGTTCGAGAAAATCTGAGAGGCAGCTTTCCGTCTTCTCTGCCGGCCCGGGTGACGGAGGCGGGGGCAGCGTCTGCAGCACGGGCAGTACGTGAGGCTCCTAGACCGCTCCGTGTGAGCGGTGAGCCGGAACTCCGGCGGCGCGCAATCCGCGATCACGCGGTCACTTCTCGGCACCGGGCTGCGCCACTGCACAGCAGCATCAGTTCCTCAGATGGGCCGGGCGCACGCGCGTGGTCTTTCGCTTTGTTGGGCTCCGTCGGCCGGGCGCACGCGCGTGGTCTTTCGCTTTGTTGGGCTCCGTCGGTAGTGTCCACAGTTGGGCCTGTTGCCGAAGCAGCTTAGGATGGGAGCGGTGCGGTGGCCGGCCTGAGCAGGAACGCGACAGTGCGGAGGGCCTTCTTGACGAGGGAAGAAACGAAGTCGGCGCCGAGCTGCTGCTCGCGTCGGCCGGTCGGGGGCACGGAGCCGCCCAGAACCGCGGCCGCTTGGGCGAGCTTCTTCAGGTTCATCACGGTCGCCGTCACGTGGGCCTGGATCGACACTCGCCACAGCCGTCTGTACCTCGCTCTTCCCAAGCCGTGACGGCACTTCTGGGTTCCGAACATCCCCTCGAGGACCGTCTGCCTGAACTTGAGTTCTTGCTCCCCCTCTGCAGAACCGCAGAGCTTCTTCGCTCTCTCCACGTACCCGCCTGCATAGAAGGAAAGGTACCTCGTAGCGTTCTTCCTCTTCGTTGCGATGCACCGATCTCTCGACCCGCAGCCTCGGCAGTCTGACACCGAAGCGCGGTAGGCTATCCTCCCCTTCGGCGTACTCTGCCGGCTGCGCCGGAGCCGCGCTCCCTCCGGACAGATGTACTCGTCCTTCTCGCGATCATAGCCGAAGTCGTCGAGGCTGAAGAACCCGGGTCGGTTCCTCACTTTGTATGGCGGAATGCAGGTCTCGATCCCTTGCTGCTGGAGGTAGGCCAGAACATCTATGCTCCCGTAGTGGCTGTCACCAGTGACACGCTCGGGCTTCCCAGCGTGTTCGCGATGCTGCTCAAGCAGCCTCGGTACCTGGCTCCCGTCATGCGTCGCGCTGTCCGTCACGGCAACAGCTGTGATGACTCCGTCTCGGCTGATCCCCTGGTGAACCTTGTAGGAAAGCCCGAAGAACGACCCCCGCCGCGTATGCGTCGTCGCATCCGGATCGGTCTTCGATCGACGCTGCGCGTTCGACCTCTGGCGGCTCCGGCGACGCTGTCCGATCCTCTCCATATCCACACGCCCATCGAAGTGCTTCCCGACCTGCTGCGGCCCCGAGCGATCCTTGGGAGCAGGTCCCCGCTTCCCACGCTGCCACTCCGCTCCCTCCGCCGTCTCCTCCAGACGCTCCCACTGCGAGCGCGCGATCTCCTCCACAGGTACGATCGACTTCCCCGACGCATCCGCCCGCACGAGCGTTGAGTCGACGTACAGCCCCTTCCCGTCCACCAACCCCGCCTCCCTGCACTGCCCCACCACTCGCGAGAACAGCTCAACGAACAGCTCCTCGCCGAACCTCCGTCTCGCCTTCGATAGAACGCTGTGGTTTGGCGTCTCCTCGTCAAGGTCGTAGCCAAGGAACCATCGGTACGCCAGGTTCACCGCCATGTCCTTCGCCAGCTGTCGCTCCGAACGCACGTTGTAGAGCACCGTAAGTAGCATCATCTTCACCAGAACCACCGGATCCACCGAAGGCTGACCCGTGT
This sequence comes from bacterium, assembly GCA_025782345.1. Classification (GTDB taxonomy): domain Bacteria; phylum Joyebacterota; class Joyebacteria; order Joyebacterales; family Joyebacteraceae; genus JALGZG01. The sequence goes on from JALGZG010000179.1 coordinate 3,248, forward strand.
GAGAGTAGAGATCAGCCGTCGCCTCCCGAAGCCAATCGAGCCGCAGTCCCGCCGCGAACCTCCGCAGCTCGTGGTCCCCGGGAACCAGCTTCTCGAGAGAGAGCGTGTAGAACAGCCGTGGCTTGTACTCCTTGCGTCCCTGCATGTCAGACCCCTCCTATCCAGCCACATTGTAGCTTCAAGAAGGGAGTTCGGCAACAGGCCCAGTTGTGTGTAGATTCACATGGGCACACCCGGTTCGACCCCTGCGACAACTGCGTAAACCATCCTTTCACAGCTTCTGTCGTTGGCAAAGCTCCTCATTGGTATGGTGCGCCTGCGGACCTCCTGCTGGTAGCGTTCCACAGGATTGGTGGTCCTCAGGGTCTTCCAGAGGCGCTTCTCGAACTGCATGTAGACGAGGGTCTTCCCGAAGTTCCTCCTGAGAGAGTTCACGGCGCGGGGCTCGTCCGGATGCCACCTCTTCGAGAACGCATCCAGTCGTTCTCTGGCATCAATGATGTTCTCCGCCTCATAGATGGCGTTGGCCTGGGCAAGGAACGCGTTCCTCCTGGACTTGTTCCTGAGCTGGGCGGCAGCTGCCCTGACCTTGTGCACCGCGCACAGTTGTCTCTTCGTATACGGGAAGAGCTCTGCGAGAGCTGCGATGATGCCTCCGGCGCCGTCGTGCACGATGAGTTCGACGGCGCTGTCATCTAGGCCTCGTCCGAGCAGATCGCGCAGGAACGATGCCCACTCGAGCTGGCTCTCGGAGAACGCCAGCTTGAAGCCCAACAGTGTCATGTTGTGGTCCTCATCCACTGAGACGGCGAACAGCACGGGGCTCTTGCGGTTGTATCGCTTCCTCACCGACATCCAGATCGCATCAATGAAAATGAAGCGATGTGAGCCCGTAACAGGGCGCTTTCTGTACGCTCTGAGCTCCTCATCCACACCCTGGAGGATCCTGCTGACGGTGCTCGCTGAGATCCCCGCATCCGTGAAGGCTCTTGTTACGGCCTTCACCTTCCTGGTTGGGATACCGCCCACGAAGCAGGTCCGCACAGCTCGATCGAACGCCTTCTGTCTGCGCTGATACCAGCCGAAGAAGCTGGTCCTGAACTCGAGGTTCCGCGCTCTGGGCACCTTCAGACCCGTGATGTGGCCCGTGGTAGTCAGAAGCCCGCGCGTCCAGAACCCGTTCCTGTAGTCGGCCCGTTCCTCCGTGCGCTCGTACCGGCCGCACCTGACCAGGTCCTCGAACTCGGCCTGGATCCTGCCCTCCATCAGATCCTTCAGCTGCTGCCTGGCGCCAGCGCTTATCTCGTCCTCCGCATGGTCCTTTACTTCCGTCCAGAGCTTGGCTATCATCGGCTTTGAGAGGCCTTGGTCTCTCATGGGCACATCCTCCTTTCCATCGCGAGTGGGTAGGACTATGGATGTGCCCACTTTCTATGTACCCCTACAACCCCTCAATCCCTATCTACACACAATCTGATACACGACCGGCTCCGTCAGCCTTCTTGATTTTCCGTGACAACGGTGGTATACTTACGGCGTGAGAATGAGCGGCCGTTGCCTGGCGGCTCTGATTTCCCCTGCGTTGCTCTAAGGAGGGGAGTCTGCTTGCTCTCATCGCGCCCTCGGCATCCGCGAACCCCGTGCCAGAGTTCGTCTGGCACGACGACATGGAGGGCAACGTCTCCGACTGGATGACGACCGACTTCACGGCCACCGCGGTTCCGCACTTCCACTTCGACGCGTACATGGCCTATGAGGGCGAGTACTCCTGGTGGTGCGGCAACTTCGACTACGACGCCGATGGCGGATACGGCAACGGCTGGGACGACCGGCTGGAGCTTCCGGCCATCTACCTCGATCCCACTGCCGTGGAGGAGGAGGAGATGTCGTGGGGGGCGGTCAAGGCCATGTACAAAGAGGATAAGACCCCTGACAGACCAGGCCGCACCAAGGACCGCGACTGCCACCCGATCCTGACGTTCGCGTACCGCCACGACTCGGAGATCGGTTACGACTACACGTACGTGCAGGCTGAGAGCATGGGTGTCTACGTGAACCTCAACCGTGGCTATGACGGCGCGCAGCCGTGGACCGACATCGGGCCCTACGGCTTCGATCTCTCGAACTACGACGACCCGCTGCAACTGAGATTCCGGTTCATCTCCGACGGAGCGTGGTCTGACGAGGACGGGCTGTATCTGTCAGACGGAGGCGGCTTCCACGTCGACAACATCAAGGTCTACGACTTCTCGACGGGTGAGGTCCTGTTCTACGACACTACCGAGTACGACAGCCCGAATTCCTCCTTTCCGGCCGTCCCTGGCGCGGCTGGCGACTACTGGCACGTCATCGACAGGGCCTGCCCCGCCTACTCGGACCCGCATAGCTGGTGGTGCGGGGATGATGCCGATACGTCGTTTGTGCCACCCAACCTGGCGAACGGCCTCTACTCTCCTGTTGTATACACCGACATCGCGCTCTCATGCACCACCTACTTCGCGATGCACTTCGCCGTCCCGACAGTGGACAACGACCACGTGTGTCTCCTCGGCACCGTCGACGGCTCCAACTACTACCACCTCGCCTCGTACTGGGGTGACTTCGAATCCTGCGACGGCTGGGGGAGCACGGCGTTCATCTTCGGCTTCGACATCGGCCAGTTCGGAGGGCAAACCTACTACGCCGGTATGCTGTTCATCATGTATACGACGGACAACGGCTGTGGGCCCGGCGCGGCTGGCGATGCCGGTGTCATGCTGGATGACCTCTGGATATGCACCAACGGAGGTCAACCGTGGGAAGGCGAGCGTACGGCCAATCTGTACGACGCCGAGAGATACCCGGGAGCGCCCAAGTCAGCCGGTAGTCTGTCACATCTCCTCCGCAGGTAGCGGCGGGAGGTGGTGCCGATCAGCCGCGGTGCGAATGAGCGGCGGTGCGAATCAGCTGTGACTCAGTTGCAACGAAAAGACCCGGGAGCATCTGCTCCCGGGCCTTCTTTCGCCCATGAGTGCCAACTCGAGGGGGGAGTGCGCTACTCCAGCGTGATCCGCACGTGCTCGTCGTCGTCTTCGTCGTAGACGTCGAGGATCTTGCCGTCGAAGTCCGCGTCCTGCGCCATCTCGAGGATCTTGTCGAGGTCGAGATCGAAGTCGCCGTCCAGGATGCCGTCGAGCGGGCTGCCACTGAATGGCGCCACCGGCGGGACAGGTGGCACGGGGCCCTCCGCATCCTCGAACACCTCGGCGAACACGCCGTTGAGATTGAGCTCGACGTTCTCTCCGAACTTCTCATGCAGCTTCCGCTCCACCTTGGCCCTTATCCTCTCGGCCCTGGCTCTGGAGCGCTCCGCCCGTGCGCGCGCTCTCTCCGCGGTCATGCGGACCCGGTCGTGCCGTCTGGCGTGGCGGTGCGGCGCGAACTTGAATCCGAACTTCAGGAGCGAGAGCGGCAGCTTGAGGTTGACGGTCTGCTTGCCGTCCTTCTCGACCCGGACGTGCAGCCACTTCTTCTTGAGTTCTCTGTCCGTGGGACGGGACGCTGTCCTGTCCAGGGCGTCGAGCAGCTTCATCGCCTCGTCCGCGGTGATCTTCTTGTCCTCAAGCATCTTGAGGATCCTGGACTTCTCTTCGTTCATCATCATCTCCCTGTCGAGTGTGTCTGTGGGATGGCCGTTGTGATGCGCGCGGCGATACGGGACGGGATCTGCGGCGCACGCGAGAGCGGGAGCCGCGTGATGGCCCGCGTGGCCGTGATGCAGTGCCAGCTGCCGTCTCAGGCGCGGCGGGATCGCGTCCGGCCAGACGTCGGGCGTCGGGCAGACGGCGCTGCTAAGCGGCCGCCTCATCCAGTTTCCGTACGAACTCGTCTGCATTGATCTCTCCTGACTCGAGCTTCGCGAGAAGCTCGTCCTTCATGCCTCGTGTGACCTCGGGCTGAGCGGGAGTGAAGCCAAGCGTTCTCACGATGTCGTCCAGCCGGCCTCTGACCGTGGGATAGGAGATGCCAAGCTCTCGCTCGACCTCCTTGATGTTCCCGCGGGACTTGAGGAAGATCTTGATGAGTTCCAGCTGCTCCGCGGTGAGGATGCAGAACGGGCAGGTCTCGAAGGAGCCCCTGACCGTCACCTGACAGGTGGGGCATTCCAGCTCCTTGATGACCATGTCCCCGCCGCAGACCGGGCACTGTCCTGGCTGC
>JALGZG010000212.1 GCA_025782345.1 bacterium
GACTCCGGCATGCCGTCCGGCCCCGTGACCTCGCTCATGTACTGCTCGAACGGCATCTTGGTGAGGGGGTCCGGGAACGGCACGTCCTGAAGGTACTCCCAGCCGGCCTCGTACGCCTTCCTGAGCGCTCCTTCATCCTCCGCCATCAACTCTCCGAACGGCCGGACATCGACTTCTGACTCATTCACTCTTCGAAGTGTCTCTTCGAAGGGAGTGGGATCGAACGACTGGACATCGAGCTTCGAGAACTGGTTGCGCTGCGCCACGCGGAACCCGCGCTTCTCGGCGAAGCGCATGCTGTCAGGGTCGTCCTCCCGCGCATACGTCGTCAGGACCGTCGGCTGAGAACTGGTTGCGCTGCGCCACGCGGAACCCGCGCTTCTCGGCGAAGCGCATGCTGTCAGGGTCGTCCTCCCGCGCATACGTCGTCAGGACCGTCGGCTTCGGGTCGCGCCCCGTAAGCGCGCCCCAGATGTGGTCGTAGACCGCGGTGCCCCACCCAAGCCGTCGGTACTCCGGAATGACCTCGACACCGATCATGTACTTGCCCGGGTAGTGGCTCCACTCGGCCTCCCCGTAGTAGGCGGCAGCAACCGGCGTGCCGTCCAGCTCTCCGATGAGACGCTGGAACAGGTACTGCTTCTGCCGGGTCTCGTCGTAGTGCCGCCTGGTCTCGACGGCGACCGGCTCGTCGGGGAAGGCCGCGCTCGTCGGGGAAGGCCGCGTTCCAGACGTCCACGATGGCCTGGTAGTCCTCGTCGGAACCGCCAAACGGCCTGATGGCAAACCCCTGGCGCATCCTAGACCTCCTTGCCCCACTGCCGCGAGACCTTGTAGTCGGTGAAGCCCGCCGACGCGTAGCACCGGTGGGCGCCTTCTTCGCCGGAGCCCACGAACCCCATCGTCGCGCCCATCTCCCTGGCGCGCCTCAGACCCTCGTGAATGCAGGCCTTTGCCAGGCCCTTCCTCTGGTGGGCCGGGGACGACGCGACGGGCTCGCATGCGGCCGTCAGGGTGATATCATCAAACCAGACGGTCGCGAACGACGCAACCGCTCCGTCGGGCGCGACCGCGACGATGTCAAGATCGCGGCGGTAGAGCGGCGCCTTCTGGATGTTGCGATACCAGGTGACATCCGCCCCGGACGTGTAGCACCGCTCCAGCAGCTCGGCGCCATCATTCATCGGGCGGACGACGAACCCCGTGGGCACCACCGGCTCGGGGATCTCTCCCTCGAGCGACATGTAGCGCGCGTGCTCCTCGTACCCGGGTTCAAACCCGCGGCTCTCGAGGAGCCCCTCGCGCATCGCATCGCCCTTCCGTCCTTGGCCACGGTCCAGAGCCGTTCCTCCGCCACGTCGACCATCTCCTTCTCAAGCTGCTCGCTCCTGAACTCCGGGTGCACCTGGAGGAACGCGTTGCCCTTACCCTCTGCGTTCAGCACCGCGGCGAGATCACCCTCCGGCGTCTCCCAGAGGAGGACCTTCTCCTCCATGGGACCCTGGTCGAGGTTCGCGACGCCGTGCCACACCCAGTACTCGAACCTGTACGCCTGCCAGTTGAGCTCTTCCCGGTCGTTCAGGAGGAACGTCTCGCGCAGAAACGCACGGATCTTCCAGAAATCGGGAGCGTCGTATGCCCTCATGTTGAGCTTCATGGGTTCCCGTCCTGTGCTCGCGCCGCGCGTGGCGGCCGGAATCAGTCGGGGCCGCCGCTCCTTTGCCTCATGGCGCGGGAGCGGCGACGCCCCGATCGTGATGAATAATCCTGCCGGCTCTATGCGCCCTCCGGCGCCGTGACCACACTGGTGGAGTCGGCGGCGCTGGTCTCACGGGCGGCCTCAGCCGCTCCGTCGAACGGGCGCCGGTACTCGGTCCACGCGGGAGCGGGCTTGAAACCCAGCCGCATGTTGAGATCGAACATCGGGTTCTTCTCCTCGTTGTCCGTCTCGATGCTCTTCTTGCCGAGTTCCTTCGCGCGCGTGAACCCGTGGACCTTGAGCGCCGTGGCGATGCCCTTCCGCCTGTGGCT
>JALGZG010000319.1 GCA_025782345.1 bacterium
TCTACGGAAACCAGGGCGGTGACTGGGTAGGCTGCATCGCCGGACAGGACGGCGTCGACGGGAACCGAAGCAATGACCCGCTTTTCTGCAACCCGGCCGGCTGCGACTACACGATTGCCGAGGACTCGCCGTGTCTCGATCTAACGGAGTGCCTCTTCATCGTCGGTCCGCAGATCGGCTGTTACGGAATCGGATGCACGCAGTCAGGTGTGCCTTCGGACGCCCCGGCTGAGCGGCCTGACCTCGCTCTTCTTCAGAACATACCGAACCCCTTCAACCCGTCGACGGCGATTGGGTACCTCCTGCCATCGAAGGGACACGTGACGCTCGCCGTCTACGACATCGCCGGTCGGCGCGTCGCGACCCTCGTCGACGAGATGAAGCTCGCTGGCCGACACAGCATGGTATGGGACGCTAAGAATGAGGCTGGCGAACGCGTGGCATCGGGTGTGTACTTCGCACGGCTCGAGTGCGACGGAGCAGGCGATTCGCGTCGGTTGGTGGTCCTCAAGTAGGTCCCTTAGGAACCGCAGGTCAGCGTGCAGGATCGTGAGGTCGGCGTCTTGGAGCGTGCCGTCCCTGTCTGCGTAGCCCGCGTCGACAGCGATCCTCAGGTATTCGATGGCCGTGTCAGCATCTCCGGAGCTCGCTGCCCCCGCCGTGACCATGTCTGACCATCGGCGTCCCGCTTCAGCCACCGCAGTGAGCGCAGGCGGCTCGTGCACGTGCACGACGGGAGCCATCAACTTCCCGCAGCTCCCGCTTCGTCTCCGCATCCTCTGGAAAGAAAGAACGGCCTCTCTGCTCTGCTTGAGTGTAGAGGGCGGATCGAGGCCCACAGCCAGCTCACCCGAATCGACCTGGGCGTCGTGGAGCGTTGCCGGGAGGTCTTCGGTGAGGTCTTCAATGCAGGGACTCAGGAAGAGAAGCGCCAGTTCGTCCGCCTGTTCATCAAGAAGATCGACCTCAATCCCGACACCGGCGACATCCTGATGCACCTCTTCGGCCGTCCGACCATGCTGGCCCCCATGCAAACACCCGCCTCCGGAGAGACGGGTGTTCGCATCGAGTTGGTAGCGGGGGCCCGCGACGAAGTCCAACAGAGGAAGTCGGGGCGGGAGCCGGAGGTGGTGAGGGTGATGTTCAGGAACCGGGGGAGCGCGCCGTCCCGGCGACTGACAGCTAGACAGGTCTCGAGGTGGGGCCGGTCGCACCACTCGGCCCTGGGCTTGCTCCCCTCTCTCCCTCAGTTGCGCCTCTATCGCATTACCGGACCAGAAAACCTGAGCGGTGTCCCCGGCAGCGGGGGCCTGCAACAGAACCACTCCTGAGTACCATTGGGAAGCAGCCTTGGCGAGAATGACCGACGTGCTCTCGTTGCTGATTACTCCTTGCGGGTCGATCGGGGCGGGAGGCGAAAGCCAGGGACGTGGAAAGGCCTGGTCGTTCTCGCCAACGGCCGAACCTCTTGGCTAGGGTTCCTTGCTCGAGAAAGGCGCCCTGAGATAGAAATCCTTGCCCCTGTAGCTCGTCTTGATTAGCCGGCCCTGTTCGACCAGTCGGCGGAGAACGGTTTCGTCTGCGTTCGCCTTGTTCAGGAACTCCCTGACGGCCTCCTCCGTCATTGGGTGGACCGCGGTGATACTCAGAAGGTCCTCCTCGACGTCTCCCGTGAAGGCGAAGGCGTTGCCCTCGTATCCAATCAGGAGTTCGACGTTGGGGACACTATCGGACACGATCTGATACGCTCGGTTGATCGTATTGCTGTCGGGGAGACCCACCCACTGCTCGGTCGGGGGCCTGGTGGGTACCGACAGATAGGCCGTGCTCGGGTCCAAGACGCTCAGGAACCCGGCAATCCCCCTTAGCTGATCCTCGTCGTCGTTCAGGTTCTGAACGAGCATCGTCTCGGTGACGAACTCCCCCTCGTAGCTCTTGGCGAACTCGATCATCCCCTCGTAGATGCCTCCCAGAGCGAGCGCCCGGTGCGGCCGGTTGACCTTCCGCCAGTGAGCCTCATCGGCGGCATCCACCTTCAGCGAGACCCAGTCTGCGAGCGCGAGGGTCTCTCTGACGTCAGACCGCCAGATGAGGGACGCGTTGCTGATCACGGCGATCTTCTCACCGAGCGGACGCAGCAGCTCGATCTCCTGGCCGAGGTTGACGTCGAGCGTCGGCTCGCCGTCGGGAACAAACGTGATGTAGTCGATGTCCTCCTTGACGCGTCGCGCTCTCTCGACCTTCTCTCGGATCTCGGATACCAGATCCTCGGGTTCGTAGAATGCCGATGGCTCGAGCTGTGCGCGCGTCGTCCGTCCTACCTGGCAGTAGACACAGGAATAGGTGCAGATCTTCGGCGGGATGTTGTTTACGCCCAGGCTGCGTCCGAGGCGTCTGGACGGAACTGGGCCGAATGCCCTCATGGTCTTCCCTTCCTTGCTTTGGATCGGACGGAACGTCTGTCTGCCCGCAGCGAATGTACTGACGCCAGTCTCACGCGCCCGGAGCGGCGCTACAGCATCAGGAGACTCGCTGCCATGACAAGCATGCCAAGCACGGTTCCGAGAACTGCGGCGTGGCCGCCCCGGTGTGCTATGGGCAGCACGTCGAGCGAGATGTACACCATGATTCCTGCTACGAAGGCCAGGAGCGCTGCGATGAGCGTGTCCGAGAGAAACGGCAGCAGTACCAGGTAGCCGATCGCGGCGCCGACAGGTTCCGCGAGACCAGACGCGAAGGAGAGCGCGAACGCCTTCCTCCTGTTACCGGTCGCGTAGAGGATCGGCAGCGAGACCGCGACTCCCTCGGGGATGTTGTGGACAGCAATGGCAATGGCGGTGACGGTGCCCAATCTCACACTGGTCAGCGCCGCGCCGAACGTTGCCAGGCCTTCGGGGAAATTGTGAATCCCCACCGCGAGCGCGGTCATGACGCCGACTCTCATGAGGGCCGGGTTCGTCCGTGCTTCGCGCGCCCCATCGGGATCTCCGAAGTGGTGCGGACTCTTGGAGCTGGGAATCACGAGATCCAAGAGACCCGCGAGGCCGACACCCGCGAAAAAGACAGCGGCTCCTTGGAGTTTGCCCACGACATTCACTGCGGCCGGCAGCAGTTCGACGAAGGAGATGTAGATCATGGCGCCCGCTGAGAATCCCAGCCCAAACGACAGGTAGACAGCCTTCGGTTTTCTGATGGCGTAGGCGATGCCGCTCCCGATGCCGGTGGAGAGCCCGGCCAGCGCGGTCAGGAGAATGGCGAAGCCGACGTTCCCTGAGGCGTTCATCTTGTGCTCCGTTCGTCCCTGTCCCGATCACGCGCAGGCCAGGCCATCGCAGGGCAGGTTCGACCAAAGGAAGTATCCGAGCGGTCCTCGGTCAAGTGGCGACGACGGGCTGCCTGCTGGAGGGACCTTCGCAACCGCTGGACTGTACCACTTCTGACGGCGAGATGGAACCCATTCGAATCCGGATGGAGGACATGAGACCCGTTTCGGAAGGGCTGAAACGAAGCAACCGAGTAACCGTTCCGTGGGAAGCACGGCGGACATGGAGGGTAGAGAGCCCGCCAGCCTGGGCGCATTGGGGGCGAGCCTCCTGTTGCGCTGGAGTCATTCAGGCGTTACGGTGGCGGGTAAGGGAACGAGGTGGTGTGAGCTTGCGATGGAAGCCGCTCCCAACTGAGACGGCAGAGTACGCGCCGCAGGCGTCATAGGCGGTCCGCGATTGCGGTGAGAGGAATGGAGAGGAGAGAGGCAAGTGCCATGGGTGAATAGGGAGATGTGTACGGGGTGTGGAATCTGCGTTGACGAGTGTCCGTCCGGTGCGATCTCGACAGATGGCGGGACTGCGAGCATAGATGACAGCACGTGCATACGCTGTGGTGTGTGTCATGAGCTGTGTCCAGATGATGCTGTGCGTCACGACGGAGAGCGCATCCCGGAAGAGGTGGAATCCAATCTCGCTTGGGTCCGGCGAGTCCTCGAGAACGAGTACTACGCCCACGATAAACAGAGGCAGGAAGCGCTGGTGCAGCGCATGGAGCGCTACTTCGCGAAGAATATCAAGGTTGCCGAGAAGACCATAGAGCGACTTCGTGGCTTGGGGAGCGACTGACCTGCCCGCCGTAATCGTACGACTTCTAGCTACAG
>JALGZG010000012.1 GCA_025782345.1 bacterium
GGACCGTAGGAACACGACACCTGGAAAGTGAGCTCCTTCTCGAAGAAATCCGAACGCCGGAGCTCAAGCCCTGCCACGCCGACCAGCACTATCCGTCCTCTCTTCCGGCACATCTCGGCCGCCTGATGCATGGGCTCGCTGCTCTTGGTGGAGGCGGTGAAAAGCACACCGTCGACACCGCGGCCTCCGGAGAAGGACATTGCGTGCGCCACCGGATCTCCCCCGTCCGATATGTCAACTACCTCCGCGCCGAGCGTCCGGGCGAGCTTGATCCGCGCCGGATCGGTGTCTATGCCGAGCACTCGGCACCCGCTGCCCCGCAGAAGCTGCACGGTCATAAGACCCACAAGGCCTAGGCCCACAACGGCGAACGACTCACCCAGCGTTGGTCCCGCCAACCGAATGCCCTGCAGGGCGATCGCGCCCACGACGGTGAAGGCGGCCGCTTCATCTGAGACGCCGTCGGGCACTCGCGCGCACAGGTTCTCGGGAACGCACACGATCTCCGCGTGCGGTCCGTTGGACGCGACCCTGTCGCCGACGTCGATCGAGGTCACCCCTTCACCGACGGCCAGCACCACCCCGGCGTTGCTGTAGCCCAGCGGTATCGGCTGATCCAGCTTGTTCCTGACGGTCGACAGCGTCGCGGAGAGCCCGTCCGTCCTGATCTTGTCCAGAACCTGTCGCACCTTCTCCGGTTGGCTTCTGGCCTTGTCCAGCAGGTTGGCCTTGCCGAACTCGAGCAGCATTCGCTCCGTGCCGGCTGAGATCAAGCTGTGGCCGGTGCGAATCAGCACGCGACCCGGACCCGCCTGCGGGCTGGGAACATCGGCAAGCTGTGTCTCTCCGGTCCCCAGGTTCTGCAGTATCTGTCTCATCTCTGTGCTCTCCGGACTCGTGTGTCTGTGGTGAATCTCGATACGGAAGACCCCGCGATCTCGCGGCAGAACTCGAGGAAGCGATCTGCCCAGAACTCGGAATCGAACTCGCGACGGCGTTCCCGCACGCCCGCACGCAGCCGGCGGAACAGGACCGGGTCCTCGCGAAGCCGCCTCATAGCGGCGTGGAGCGAATCGGCGCTTCGGGGCTCTACAAGAATGCCCGTCGACTCGTCCACCATCTCGGGCAACTGTCTCCAGTTCGTACAGATGACGGGCAGACCCGCGCTGTACGCCTCAGGAATGACGCCCGGATATCCCTCGGTCGGGAGGTAGGTCGGAAGGAGCAGGACATCGTAACCAGAGAGCACGGAGCGGACATCGTCCGGGCCCACCGAGCCACGGTACCCGACGTGATCGAGCCTGTCAAAGATCGAAACAGGGACATCGTATCCGGACGTCCCGTAGACGTCGACCACGACGTCACCCCCGAATCGTTCGCCCGCCTCAATCACCTCGGCCAGCCCCTTGCCTCTGCGCAGCTGCCCCAGACACACGAACCTCAGACACTCGCGACCCGCGGAGTCCTCCTCGGGCAGCTCTGGCATCGGACGGCTGTTCGAATACCACCTGACGTGCTCGATGCCGTCGTGCCTGGCGCCCTCGACAAGCGCCTTCGTCTCAACCAGATAGAGATTGGCGTTCTTCACGCTCCAGTGGATGAGCGCTCTGAGCGGAGCCGGATAGACGCTGTAGTCGGTGCCGCCAAACTTGCGAATCAGATACGGCCTCCCGAACAACCTTGAGAGAACCGAGACGAACGGAGCCAGTGAATGCAGCCCCGATCTCACAGCGTGCAGCGAGACGACATCGTTCCTGGGGATCTCACGCGCGATCGCTCCGAGAACGCGCAGATAGCGCAGCGGCGCGCGCACGCCGCCGCCTCTGATCCCCTGGGTGTTGACCACGGACATCACCACACCGTCCCGCCCCGTGAGCGATGCGACGAGGAGCTTGAACGGTATGGTCGTGCCTCCGACGGCCGGTCCATGCAAGCTCTCCGGGTGCGGTCCTATGAGGAGTATTCTCAGCAGCTTCTCAGTCAAGGTTCCTCCGGTCGACAGGGACCTCTCTCGGATCGAGGACATGACGATACACCGACAGCGTGCGCTCCGCCAGACGCTCGACCGAGTACTTGTCCAGAACGAAGGCCGATCCGGCCTGCCCCATCTCGGCCCTGCGCGACGCGGGCAACGACACCAGCTCTACTATCGCCGCTGACAGCGGCTTCGCGTCCTCCGGAGGCACTATCCAGCCGCTCTCACCGGGGCGAACGATCTCGGAGACGTCACCCACGTCGGTGGAGATGACTGGCCGTCCGTGGGCGAGTCCCTCGAGTACCGCGTTCGGACAACCCTCCCAGCTGGAGGACAGCACGAGCCCGTCCAGCGCGAGGTAGACAGAGCGAATGCGGTCAGTCGGCTCTAGCAATTGCAGACAACCCTTCAACTCGCCGGCGTTCAGTCGCTCTCTGACCGCCCCGACGAGAGCCCGATCGGTCCAGGCGCCCACCCACACGAAGCGGACCCGATCGCGCACGTCGGCCGGGAGCAGTTCTATGGCATCCAACAGGAGGTGCGGGTTCTTCTGGATCTCGACCCTCGCGATCGTGCCGATGAGAAGATCGCGCCCGCCCAACATGCTCTCGCGGAATCGCGAGGCACCGCGAAGATCCTGTGGGGTGGGTTCGCTCCAGTCGATCCCGTTCGGGACGACATGTATTCTGTCCCTCCACTCAGGGATGTGCTTCACCACGGTCTGACGGATGGCCTCGGCATTCGCTATCATCGCGTCCCCGGAGTTCGCCAGCGCTCGCTCGAGAAGGAGATTCCTCCTCGACAGGCCGATATCGACATTCCGCTCCGACACGATGGTAACAGGTCGGCGCCTGAAGGAAGTCGCGACGCGGGCAAGAACGCCGGGAGTTCTTAGGTAGCTGTGAACGACGTCGAAGCCCCCTCGCCGGATAAGCCGTATGAGGCGAAGGAGCACCAGCGGGTCGCGCGCGCCTCGCGTCCCCAGAATATGAAGCGGCGTGCCCACGCGTTCGACGTCGGGTCTGAAGTGGAAGAGAGGGTGGTATATCGCGATCTCCGCGTCGACGAGCTCACGATTCAGCGCCTTGATCAGCGTCACCAGTTGCCGCTGGGCGCCTCCGGAAGAGAGCGAGTCTAT
>JALGZG010000227.1 GCA_025782345.1 bacterium
GGTTCCGGATTGCTTGTCGAGTCGTCGCACCGTCATGGCTAGAGCGGGTTTCATACCGAGAGATACGTAGAACGACTTCACGGCCTCATCGCAGACCAGGTCGACCATGTAGAGTTCAGCGAGCTCTTCCTGCATGCGAGTGACGAGTTCGCGTCCGATGCCGCGCCGGCGATACTGGGGGAGGACTTCGAGAAGAGGGATGTAGGCGGCAAGCACGCCGTCCGACACGGCCGTGATGAAGCCTACCACGATGTCACTGTCACAGTCGAGCGCGAGAACAACCCGGTAACTTCCTGACATTATCGCGACGTGCGTCTCGGGTGTCGGCGGTGACGGCCACCCCTCGAAGAAACCCTCGAGCTGATCCGGTCGGATCCCGTTCGCCGTGTTCAGATATCGGATCATCCGTCTACCTCCGGACTCCCGTCGATGGATCTTGAGCGGGCCGCGGGCAGGTGCGGGTCGGCGACGAACACCGCGTGTGCGGTGCAAGTGGGCGGCGGATCCGTCTAGAATCGAATCCCCAGCTGCGTGAACAGGAACGAGTAGTAGTCGGTGTACTGGTCGAGAATCATGCTCATCGGCGTCCCCGCACCGTGCCCCGCGGCGCGCTCGAACCGCATCAGGATCGGACGGTCAGATCCCGTCTCGCCCTGAAGCCTCGCCGTCATCTTCATCGCGTGCGATGGGTGGACACGAGTGTCTGACTCCGCGGTCGTTATGTAGAGCGCGGGGTACTCGGTCCCGGGGTCCACGTGATGGTATGGAGAGTAGGCGTAGAGCCACTCGAACTGCTCCGGGTCGTCCGGGTGGCCGTACTCGGTCGTCCACATGGTCGCCGCGTAGAACGGCGCGCGCGAGGTCAGGCCGCTGCGTGACGAAGGCGCCGATCAAAAGCCCGCCGTTGCTTCCGCCCCACACGGCCAGCTTCTCGGGACTCGTGTAGCCGGTGTCGATGAGCCACTCGGCGGCGCCGATGAAGTCATCGAAGGAGTTCTGTTTGTTCCCGAGCATGCCGTCCCTGTGCCACGAGTCGCCGTACTCACCACCGCCCCGGAGATTCGGCGCAGCGTAGACTCCGCCGTGGTCCATCCACAGGAATCGGTTGCGCGCGAAGCGTAAGAAGGGTCGGGTTGCTGCCGTCCAGTTCGATGCCCTTGCGGTGGACCAGGAACATCGGGACGCTCGTGCCGTCCCTGGACGTGAACCAGACCTGCTCGGCGATGTAGGGCGTGGTGTCAATAGGCGCGTCCACGGTCATGAAGAGCGACAGGTCCCGGGTGGGGATGTCGTACCGATAGCTCGTAGGTGGTATGAGGTAGGAGCTCACACCCACCAGTATGTCCGGGCTGCGCCAGTCGCACGTCCAGTCGAATACCGAACTGACGTCCGGCAGCGGGACGTCGTGAAGGTAGTCACCTGCTGCCGTGAACACCTTCACTACTGCCTTGGCGTCCTCTAGGTACTGAACGACGAGGTGGTCTCCCGCCAACAGATGACCCTGTACCGCGTGCTCGCTCTCTGGTACCAGCTCGACCCAGTTCACCATGCTCGGGTCGTTCAGGTCGACCCTGAGTATACGCGAGTTCGGCGCGTCCAATGTCGTCGTCAGATAGAAATCGTCGTCGATGGCGAAGCCACCGAATCGCGCGTCCAGACCTTCCGCGATCGGCACGAACTCGCCGTCCGCGTCCAGGTCCTTCACGTAGAGGTCGTTCTGTGTGTAGCCGTGGAAGACGTAGATGAGCAAGTGTCGTCCGTTTATCTGTCGAGCCCCTCGCCGAAGACCAACGGGTCGGCCGCGGGGTCCGTTCCCAGCTCGTGGTAGTAGATCTTGCGGTGGAAGAAGAGCTCGGCATCGGGCACCTCACCGGGACCGGGGAAGCGAGTGTAGTAGAAGCCCCCGCCCTCTCTCTTCCAAGCCAGACTCGCGGCCCTCGTGTTCGGTATCCGGTCGGGGAGGAGTTTACCCGTGTCGACGTCCATCACGAGAAGCACACTGGACTCGCTTCCCTCCTCGGAGAGACCGTAGGCCAGCAGCCGCCCGTCCACCGACGGGAACCACCAGTCCAGGCCCATCCGGGTCTCTTCCCCGAGGGTGTCGGGGTCGAGCAGGAGTTTCGGCTCCCCGTCGAGCCCGTCCTTGAAGTAGAGCACGGACTGCTCATTTTCAGGGTCGCGGCGCATGAAGAAGACACGCTCGCCGTTCTTCGACATCGCGCCCAGGCTCGGGATTCGAAACAGCTCGTCCAGTCTCGCGCGCAGCGCGTCACGGTCCGGGTTAGCGTCCAGGGGGAGCGACGTGGACGCAGAGGCGACCGAGAGTGGCAGCGCGGCAATCAGCAGTGCGACAATGGAGAGCGCGGCAGAAGCGCGAAGCGCTACGGCGCGGAAGCGCCGCTCTCTGTGGAGCGATTCCATGTGTGGGTTCCCCTTCGCCGGATGTGCTTGGACGGGGCCGGCGCTCAGACTAGAGCCCCACCAGTCTTCCTATTTGATAGACACCGAAGCTGACGGCCCAGGCCAGCACGAACTGGTATCCGACGGAGAAC
>JALGZG010000197.1 GCA_025782345.1 bacterium
ATCGACGGTCCCGACTCCACTCTTCGCATCGACCGACATCCTCACCTCGTGCAGCTTCTGGCTCTTCTCCCGCACGACCACTTCGTCCCCAGCCTTGACTGAGTACGAGGGGATGTCGACCTTTCGCCCATTCACCGTTATGTGCCCGTGTACGACAAGCGCTCTCGCCGCAGATCTGGAGTAGGCGAAACCCAGTCGATACACGATGTTGTCCAGCCGTCTCTCCAGAAGTCTCAACAGGTTCTCACCCGTGATGCCTCTCTGGCGATCGGCTTCCGCGTAGTAGTTCCGGAACTGCTTCTCCAGAACCCCGTAGAGGCGCTTGGCCTTCTGCTTCTCCTTGAGCTGGATACCGTAATCAGAAGGCTTCCTGCGACGCCTCTGCCCGTGCTGTCCCGGACCGTACGGACGCCTCTCAAAGGCGCACTTGTCGGTGCTGCAGCGTGTGCCCTTGAGGAAGAGCTTCACGCCGTGCCGCCGGCAAATCCTGCAGCGCGGACCGTGATAAGTCGCCATCTGGTGATCCTCCGTTCTCAGACTCTTCTCTTCTTGGGAGGACGGCACCCGTTATGCGGAATGGGTGTTACGTCCCTTATTGCGGTGATCTTGAGCCCGGCCGCCTGGAGCGCGCGGACTGCCGCCTCACGCCCCGGTCCCGGTCCCCACACCAACGCTTCTACTCTGCGAAGCCCCATCGGAATCGCCTGCTCGGCCGCGTTGCTCGCTACGAGCTGCGCGACGAAACCCGTGCTCTTCTTCGACCCCTGGAATCCGACTCTGCCGGCACTCGACCACGAGATCGTGTTGCCTTTCGTGTCGGTCAGGGTGACGATGGTGTTGTTGAAGCTCGCTCGGATGTGCGCGACTCCGTCGGGCTCAACCGTCTTCTTCTTGCGCTGAGCCAAGCCTACCTCCCGTCACCGGTTAGCCCTTCTTGCCGGCCTTCTTCCTCTTACCCGCTACTGTCTTCTTCGGTCCCTTCCTCGTGCGCGCGTTCGTTTTCGTCCTCTGACCGCGGCACGGCAGACCCCGCCTGTGACGCCAGCCGCGATAGCAACCGATGTCCTTCAGGCGCTTGATAGAGAGGGCGATCTCGGTCCTGAGAGTGCCCTCCACTCGATAGCTGTTCTCGATCACCTGTCTGATACGCCCGAGTTCCTCAGCAGTAAGGTCCTTGACCCGTGCAGACCCGTCCACTCCCGCCTCTTTCAGGATCTTAGCCGAGGACGTCTGACCCACTCCGTAGATATACGTGAGCGCGACGACTGCCCGTTTGTTGTCAGGAACATCAACTCCGACAATACGCGCCAACGCGATTCCCTCCCTTTCGCGGCATTACCCCTGCCGCTGATTGTGCCTTCTGTTCGTGCAGATGACTCGAATTCGTCCGTGCCTCTTGATGAGCTTGCAGTGCTCACAGATCTTTTTCACTGAAGAACGTACCTTCATGTTGCCTCCCGACGTGCGAGGGACTGCAGTTACATCCGGATCACTTGTAGCGGTATGTAATGCGACCCCGCGACCAGTCATACGGAGAGACCTCAACCGTCACCCTGTCACCGGGAAGGATCTTGATGTAGTGCATCCGCATCTTCCCGGAGATGTGCGCCAGGACCTTGTGCCCGTTAACCCCCCTGGGTGCCGTCCGGCCTCCGTGCGCGGCGTTAGGCGCCCGGCGCACCGGCCGGCGTTCTCACGACCGCGTAAGGATGTCCGCCCCTGTCGTCGTCACGGCCACCGTGTGCTCAAAGTGCGCCGACCTGTGGCGGTCAGCTGTGACGACGGTCCAGTTGTCGGCCAGCGTCTCGACTCCGAACGTCCCGGCGTTGAACATCGGCTCTATCGCCAGGACCATCCCCGCCTTGAGGACCGGTCCCAAGCCAGGATCGCCGTAGTTCGGAATCTCCGGTGGCTCATGGAGTTCGGTCCCTACGCCGTGCCCGGTCAGCTCCCTGACGACTGAGAAACCCGCGTCCTCTGCCACGCGCTGGATCGCGTGCGAGACATCCGACAGGTGGATCCCCTCGCGCACGATCGAGACCGCCTTGTTCAGAGCCTCCTTCGTGACTCCGAGCAGACGCTCCGTCCTCTCGGTGATCCCGTTCACCGCGAACGTCCGCGCCCCATCGGCCACGTACCCGTTCTTGCGGACGCCAACGTCGATCCCAACGATGTCGCCGTTCCGCAGCGCCCGCGACCCGGGTATGCCGTGGACGACCTCTTCGTTGACCGAGGCGCAGATGGCGGCCGGATAGCCGTGGAATCCCTTGAACTCGGGAGTGGCTCCGTGGCCGACGATGTACTCCTCGATCTCTCTGTCCAGTGTGCCCGTCTCGACGCCGGGTTCCACAAGCTCCGCCGCCAGGTCCAACGCACCCGCGACCAGACGGCCGCTCTCCCGAATGAGCTCGATCTCCTCGCGGTTCCGGATGTTGATCATCCTGTCGCGCTCCCTGAGGACGTCGCCGAGGAGACCCGGTCCAACAAATCCCTGACGTCCTTACGCACGACCTCTACTGGATGATCGGTGTCGATGGTCTTGAAGTTGCCGCCCGCCCGGTAGTACTCGATCATGGGCTCGGTCTGCTTCCGGAACTCCACGAAGCGCTTCTCGATGGTCTCCCTGACGTCATCGGCTCGCGTCTCGAGCTCGCCGCCGCAGGCGTCGCAGATCCCTGGCTCCTTCATCGGCTTCTGTGCCAGGTTATGTATGGCCCCGCATTTGCCGCACGTCACGCGCGACAGGAGCCTCTCGGCGGCCGCGTCCTGGCTGATGTCCAGCAGCAGAACGAGATCCGTCGACAGCCCCTTTGCGGCCAGGAGCTTGTCCAGCCCCTCCGCCTGCGGGATGGTCCTCGGGAACCCGTCGAGTATGATGCCCCTCTCGTATGCCGGGTCGTCCAACAGCTCCTCGATCCACTTGAGCATGAACTCATCGGGAACGAGGTTCCCGGCGTCCATGTGCTCCTTGGCCTTGACTCCCAGCTCCGTCTTGCGCTCGACCGCACCGCGCAAGAGCTCGCCGCTCGATATGTGCGGCAGACCGGTGTGGTCCGCGATTCGCGCCGCGTGCGTGCCCTTGCCGGCTCCTGGAGCCCCGAGGAGAAGGACGATCATCTTGTGTTTGGCCTCTCTCTACCTGCGTCTTCCGCGCAGCTTGCCCTTCTTCATGAACCCGTCGTAGTGCCGCATCAGGAGGTGAGACTCGATCTGCTGAAGCGTATCGAGCCCGACCCCTACGACGATGAGAAGTCCGGTTCCCCCGAAGGTGAAGGGCGCGTTGAACTTCTGCTGCATGAAGAACGGCAGCACCGCTATGAACGCCAGGAAGCACGCTCCGGGGAGCGTTATCCTGGTGAGAACGTTATCGATGTACTCCGCCGTTTTCTTGCCCGGACGCTTCCCGGGCACGAACCCGCCGTACTTCTTCATATTGTCGGCGAGGTCGACAGGGTTGAAGATGATCGCCGTATAGAAGTAGGCGAAGAAGATGATGATAAGGACGTACACCGTCGTGTATAGCGGCGCGCCAGGCTGCAGCCACGCCGCCATGTTCTCCATGAACACGTTGCCCTTGAAGAAGTTGGCCAGCGTGCCCGGGAACATGATGATGGCCTGGGCGAAGATGACCGGGATGACGCCGGCGGTGTTCAGTCGGAGCGGTATGTGCGTGCTCTGCCCGCCGTAGACTTTTCTGCCAACCACTCTCTTCGCATACTGAACCGGTATTCGGCGTTGCGCCTGCTGCATCAGTACGACCGCCGCCACGATGAAGACCATCATCGCGGTGAGTACGACAAGCCCGAAGATGTTGAGCGAGCCGATCCGAACGGCCCTGAACGTGTTCAGCCAGTCGTGCGGGTAGCGAGCGACGATGCCGATGAAGATGATGAGCGAGATGCCGTTACCGATGCCCTTCTCAGAGATCTGCTCACCGAGCCACATGACGAAGATGGTACCGGTCGTCATCGTGAGCATGGTCAGAAGAACGAAGTTCACGCCGGGGCTCGGGACGACCGCGCTGCCCTCGATGGCCGGCAGGCTCTGGATGTACATGGCCGCGGCGTACGACTGGACCAGCGCCAGAAGCACGGTCCCGTACCGCGTGTACTGCGTAATCTTCTTCCGCCCTTCCTCCCCCATCTTCGAGAGCTTCTCGAAATACGGAATCACGGCCGTGAACAGCTGCAGGATGATCGACGCACTGATGTACGGCATGATGCCCAGGGCGAAGATCGTCGCCTGAGAGAACGCCCCTCCGACGAA
This sequence comes from bacterium, assembly GCA_025782345.1. GTDB lineage: Bacteria > Joyebacterota > Joyebacteria > Joyebacterales > Joyebacteraceae > JALGZG01. Next base: position 4,267 of record JALGZG010000197.1, read on the forward strand.
CATGTCGTAAAGCCCCAGCAGCGAGCCCTGCTGCTGCTTGAAGAAGGCCGCCAGAGCTTCACCGTTGACCCCGGCCGTGGGCACGTGCCCGCCGACCCTGTAGACGATAAGCATCCCGAGCGTGTAGAGAACGCGTCTCTTCAGTTCGGGGATCTTGAAGATGCTCTGAAGGCTATGAAACACGTTGGCCATGATTCGTGTGCCTTTCTTCCTTTCCTACTTGACCAGCTCGATGGTTCCGCCCGCCGCCTCGATCTTCTCGCGCGCCTTCGCGCTGATCGCGTTGACCTTGAGATCGAGGGCCTTCGTCACCTCACCCATCGCAAGGACCTTCACCGGCTTCCTCGAACGAGTCACGATACCGGCCGCTCTCAGCACGGCGATCGTCACGGTCCCCTCGAGTCCCGAGCGCTCGAGATCGCTGAGGTTGACCACCTCGTACTCACGACGGGTGTAGTTCGTGAAACCCTTGATCGGCAACCGTCTGGTAAGAGGCAGCTGACCGCCCTCGAACCAGGCCGGGATGTTCCCGCCCGAGCGGGACTTCTGGCCCTTGTGCCCGCGTCCCGACGTCTTGCCGGTCCCCGAGCCCGTGCCACGTCCCACGCGCTTTCTGTTCTTTGTCGCCCCCTTGGCGGGGCTCAGTTCGTTCAGCTTCATTGCGAGGCCTTCCCTCTTGAACCTACCACCGGGCCGTCGATGACCCGGTTTGCTCTGTTGGACCTCCGGAAACCCGGCTACTCGTTGATCTCTTCCACCTGAACGAGGTGCTCGACCTTCTTGACCATTCCCCGAATGCAGGGATTGTCGTCGTGCACGACCGTCTGGTTGAGACGCCTTATCCCTAAGGCCCTGATGGTCTTCTTCTGCATGCCACTTCGGTTGATGGTGCTCTTCACCTGGCGGATCTTGAGTTTGCTAGCCATTCTCCGCCTCCGTCTCGCGCCCGAAGAGCTCACTGACGCTGATGCCCCGCGCCTTCGCCACGTCGGCTGCGGACCGCATCTCCTTGAACGCCGCCATCGTCGCCTTGACCATGTTGTGCGGGTTGTTCGACCCGATCGATTTGGCCAGGACGTCTTTCACACCCGCGCACTCCATGACTGCGCGGACCCCGCCACCGGCCACGACGCCAGTTCCCTGGCTCGCCGGACGCACGAGAACCCTTCCCGCTCCGAACCTGCCTGTGACAGTGTAGGGAAGCGTGCCTCCCACCATTGGCACCTTGATCATGTTCTTCTTGGCGATCTCGGTACCCTTCTGGATCGAGGACGCGACGTCATTGGCCTTGCCGAGACCTATCCCGACGCGACCCTTCCTGTCGCCCACCGCGACCAGAGCGTTGAATCCAAAGCGCCGGCCGCCCTTGACGACCTTGGCCACCCGGTTGATATGGATGACCCGCTCCTCGAACTCAGGCTCCCTGGGCTCTCTGTCGTCCCTTCTGAACTTCCTGGGTTCCCTCGTTGCCATCGAGTTCCTACTCCCTCCCTGGAACGGACCCTCTTAGAACTCCAGACCGCCTTCCCGCGCTGCCTCAGCGAGAGCCTGCACACGGCCGTGGTACAGGTAACCGCCCCTGTCGAAACGAACCTGCTTGATCCCCTTCTCAAGGGCCAAGCGCGCCAAGACCTTGCCGACCGCTTTGCTGGCGTCGGTCTTGGTGTGATCCCCGTTCCCCAGTTCCTTCCGCACATCGTCACTAAGGGTCGAAGCCGAAACCAGCGTCACGCCACCGACGTCGTCAATGACCTGAGCATACGTATGCTTCAGACTTCTGAACACGCTCAGCCGCGGGCGTCCGGGCTCACCGCTGATCTTCTTGCGGATGCTCTTCCGGCGCCTCTGTCTACCCATTCTCCGGATGGTGCTACTACCCTTCATGGTATCTCACCAGCCTCTGCTGAAGAATCAAGATGACACTGGCCAACCTAGGTGCCTGACGAAACGGCCAGCTTGCCCGCCTTCCTCCGCACGTACTCGTCGTGATACCTGATCCCCTTACCCTTGTACGGCTCGGGGGGTCTCAAGGCCCTGATGTCAGCGGCCGCCTGCCCGACCTGCTGCCTGTCGATGCCCCTGACGACGATTCGCGTCGACGCCGGGACCTCGATCTCGACTCCCTTGGGGGGCTCGAACACGCAGAGGTGCGAGAACCCGAGCTTGAGCTGCAGGTTCTTCCCCTTGAGTTCAGCACTGTAACCGACGCCGATGATGTCCAGATTCTTGAAGAACCCGTCGGACACACCGGTGACCGTGTTCGCCACAAGCGCCCGCATCGTGCCGTGGAGAGAACGCATTTCCTTGGTCTCGGAACTGCGCTCCACCCTCACGACGTTCCCGTCGACGCGCGCGGTTATGTCACCGGTCATCTCGGTCGCGAGCTCACCCTTGGGTCCCTTCACCTTGACGATCCTGCCGTCGACGGTGACGGTCACGCCCTTGGGAATCTCAACTGGTGACTTCCCTACTCTCGACATCCAACATCTCCTTGCTCTCCGAGGCGCCCGACACACCGGCGCCCCAGGGCGCCCTACCAGATGTGGCAGACCACCTCGCCACCGACTCTCTCCCTCCGGGACTCCTTGCTCGTGAGCACGCCCTTCGGAGTGGAGAGGATCGCCGTCCCGTAATTGCTGCGAACGCGGGGAATCTCGCCGGCGCCGACGTAACGCCGGAGTCCCGGCTTCGAGATGCGCTTGATCCCGCGTATGACGCTGTCACCGTCCTTCGTGTACTTCAGGTGGACCTTCAGGACTCCCTGCTTGTTGTCCTCCACCACCTTGAAGTCCCTGATGAACTTCTCGCGAAGAAGCGCCCCGGCGATCGCCTTCTTGAACCCCGAAGAAGGCATGTCGACACTCCTCTTCTTTGCCCGACAGCCGTTCCTGATCCTCGTCAGCATGTCGGCGATAGGATCTGTCATCATGGTTGTTCTCTCCTCGCGCGCCTCGGCCGGACCTGCTCTCTACAAGCGGGTCAGGGCGGGACGGTGTGACGGGTCGCGTGAGCCTAAGCTCTACCAGCTGGCCTTGACGACCCCGGGGATCTCCCCGTTCAGAGCCAGCTCGCGGAAGCAGATACGGCAGAGTCCGAAGTCACGCAGATAGCCGCGCGCGCGACCACAGCGGTGACAGCGGTTGTACTCCCGCACCTTGAACTTCTGCTTTCTGGCCTGCTTCTCGACTAGTGCCTTCTTCGCCAAACCTGTTCCCCCAGATAGCGATCGAGCTAGTGCCTGAACGGCAGACCCATGAGCTTGAGAAGCTCGAACGCCTCTTCGTCGGTCCTGGCCGACGTAACGATGGTAACGTCCATCCCCTTCATCATCTCTACATCGTCGTAGTTGATCTCCGGAAAGACCACATGCTCCTCGAGACCGAACGTGTAGTTCCCTCTTCCGTCGAAGGAATTCGTCGGAAGCCCTCGGAAGTCTCGAATCCGGGGAGTCGCGATGGTGACGAGCCTGTCGAAGAACTCGTACATCATCTTGCCCCTCAAAGTGACCTTGCACCCGAGCGGCTGGCCGGCGCGGAGCTTGAAGTTCGCGATCGACTTCCTGGCCCGCGTCAGCTTGGGCTTCTGGCCCGTGATAGCCGCCAGCTCTCTCATGGCGCCCTCGATGATCTTGATGTCGTCCTTACCCTCGGCGAGACCGATATTGACGACGATCTTGGCCATCTTCGGGACCATCATCCTGTTGGCGTATCCGAAGCGCTTCGTCAGCCCCGGGATCGCCTCGCTATCGTACTTCTCTCTGAACCGTGTCATTCTCTCTAGACTCCACTGTCGCTGTCCGAGACGGACGGTGCGTCCTCCACCCCTATCGACATCACCTACCGTCGCTCGATCATCTCCCCGCACTGCGTGCAGATCCGGGTCTTCGTCGAGTCCGCAAGGATCTTCGTGCGAACCCTGACGCCCTTGTTGCACTTCGTGCAGACCAACATGACGTTTGAGACGTCCATGGGCGCTTCCTTCTCAATGATCCCGCCCTGGTCTCCCTGCGAACGAGGCTTCGTGTGTCTGTGGATGAAGTTCGCTCCTTCCACGACCACTCGCCCGGCCTTCGGCAGCACCTTGAGCACCTTCCCGCGCTTGCCCCGGTCGTTGCCGGCAATCACTTCTACAGTGTCGTTCTTCGCTATCTTCATCTACATGTTCCTTGATCAGAGAGGGACGGCCGACCAATGCCGCGCAAACCGCACCCTCGGGTGTCGCTCTCTACAAAACCTCAGGAGCGAGAGCAACAATCTTCATGAACTTCTTCTCCCTGAGCTCGCGAGCGACCGGACCGAAGATCCGGGTCCCGATCGGTTCGTTCTGCGGGTTGATCAGCACGGCCGCGTTGTCATCGAAACGGATGTACGTTCCGTCCTTCCGCCCAATCTCCTTGCGCGTCCGTACGATGACCGCCCGCACGACCTGCTTCTTCTTCACGGTGCCGCCCGGTATCGCGGAGCGGACACTGGCGATAACGATGTCGCCCACCCTGGCGTATCTTCTCCGGGAACCACCGAGCACCTTGAAGCACCGTACTTCCTTGGCCCCGGAGTTATCCGCCACTTTGAGTTTCGTGTACTCCTGAATCATTGCCTGCCTCTTCCCCCGCTGCGCGGCCTCGAAGGCCTACTGGGTCACCTTCTTCGTGACCTCGACAAGCCGCCAGCGCTTGTCCTTCGAGATCGGACGCGTCTCCATGATCTTCACAACGTCGCCTGTCTGGCACTCGTTGTTCTCGTCGTGTACCTTGAACTTGCTCGTCTTCTTCACGAAGCGACCGTAAAGAGGATGGCGAACAAGTCTGGTGACCGCGACGACCACGGTCTTGTCCATCTTGTCGCTCACAACCTCGCCGACTCGAGTCTTCCGCCGGCTGCGTCCTTCAGCCTGTGCCATTCGATCTTACCCCGGTCTTGACGCGTCTCCGCGCCCGCCCGCGTCCCGCGGGAATCCCTGAAGCTACGATTCGCCGCCCGGCGAGGGAGATGTCCCCACACCGGCTCCTTCATCAAGGAGCGTCTTCAATCTGGCGACGTCCTTTCGAATCCCTCGAATCCTCAACGGATTGCTCAGCTGCCCGGTCTTGTGCTGGAACTTGAGGTTGAACAGCTCCTCCTGCGCCTCGCGCAGTCGCTGCTCCAGCTCGCCCCGGGTCAGTGTCCTCAACTCCTTGGCCTTCACTTCATACTCTCCTTCGGATGCTACATGTCCCTGGTCGTGAACTTCGTCCGGATCGGGAGCTTGTGACTTGCCAGAGAGAGACACTCGCGCGCGATCTCCTCGGTCACACCCTCGATCTCACAGATGATTCGTCCCGGCTTCACAACCGCGACCCAATGGTCCAGCGCGCCTTTGCCCTTCCCCATCCTCGTCTCGGCGGGCTTCTTGGTGATCGGTTTGTCAGGGAAGACCCTGAACCAGACCTTGCCGCGCCGCTGCATGTGCCTTGTGATGGCGATACGCGCCGCCTCGATCTGGCGCGCTGTCAGCCACCCGGGCTCGAGCGCGCGAAGGCCGTACTCGCCGAAATCGATCTCCGTGGCGCCCTTCGACTTGCCCCTCATGCGGCCCTTGTGCTGCTTTCTGTGCTTGGTTCTCTTCGGCTCAAGCATGACTAGCTTCCTTCGTTGGTGCCGCTCTTTTCAACGGCCGGCTTGCCCTTGCCGCTCTTCTTGACAGCAGGCTTGCCCTCGCCGCTCTTCTTGACAGCAGGCTTGCCCTCGCCGCTCTTCTTGACAGCAGGCTTGCTCTCGCCGCCCTGCCGCGCGCCCGCTGAAGACGCGGGCTTCCCCGAACCCGTCCGGCGCGCCGGCCTTCCGCCACTCGTCGGCTTCGTGCCGCCCGTCGGCTTCGTGCCACCCGTCGGCTTCGTGCCACCCGTCGGCTTCGTGCCACCCGTCGGCCTGCCGGAACCGGAGCGTCCGGCGGAGCTCCCACCGCGGCCACCGGAGCTTCTCCCGCCGCTCCTGCCGGCCGGGGCGCCTCTGCCTCCGCTTCGAGCACCCCTGCGCGGCGGACGGTCCCCCCTGCCTCGGTCAGACCTGTCGTCGCGGCGTCCCCTGTACGAATCACGCTGGGACTTCTGGGAGCGCTTCTCCTCCTCAAGGCTGTCGATCATACCGTCGAGCTTCTCGCCCTTGAAGATCCAGACCTTCACACCCACGGCACCGTGCGTCGTCCTCGCCGTCGCCTTGGCGAAGTCGATGTCGGCGCGGAGCGTGTGTAGCGGAACACGGCCCTCGTGATGTTCCTGCACTCTGGACATCTCGGAGCCTCCGAGCCGACCCGCGCAGCGGATCTTGATGCCCTTGGCTCCCATCCTCATGGTAGATTCGACGGCCTTACGGACCGCACGGCGGAAGCCCATGCGCGACTCGAGCTGCTTGGCGATGTGCTCCGCGACGAGCTGCGCGTCCAGCTCGACCCTCTTGACCTCGAGGATGTTGATCCTGATGTCCCTGCTCGTCAGATGCTCGAGCTCCTTGTTCAGGCGCTCGACCTCGATCCCCTTCCGCCCGATCACGATACCCGGTCTCGCCGTCCTGACGTTGACGACGACCTTGTCGGCCTTCCTCTCGATGATCACCTCCGAGATTCCGGCACGCGCAAGCTTCGTGGTCACGTACTTCCGTATTGTCAGATCTTCCTTCAGGAGCTCGGCGTAGTTCTTCTTGGCGAACCACCTGGACTTCCACGTCCTGTTAATGCCGAGCCTCATGCCGACTGGATGTACCTTCTGACCCAAAACGATCCTCCGACTCTACGCCTGCTTCCCGGTTCGTTCGCCCACCACGATCGTGATGTGGCTCGTTCTCTTCCGCACCGTCGTCGCCCTGCCCATCGCCCGCGCCCGGAACCTCTTCATCGTCGGTCCCTCATCTACGAACGCTTCCTTCTGGAGCGTGCGCATCGACTCGTCGACGCCCCGTCCGCGGATCATGTCGACGACCTGTCGCACCTTCCGCGGAGACATACGTATGAACCTCGATCTAGCTCGTGCTTCCATATCACGACTCTCCAGATTTGCACCGTTCGACCACGGCACACGTTCACTGGGCTTCTACCGAAAGCGCGTGCCTCTAGCGCTTCTTGCCCGTCGTGGACTCTCTGCTGCGGTGAGAACGGAACGTCCTGGTGAAAGCGAACTCACCCAGCTTGTGCCCGACCATGTTCTCCGTGATATACACGGGGATGAACTTGTGACCGTTGTGGACTGCCAGCGTGTGACCCACGAAATCGGGCGGGATCACGGAGCCTCTGGCCCACGTCTGGATCACGCGCTTCTCACCTGTCCGGTCCAGCGTGCGGACCTTCTTGAGAAGCTTCTCGTCGATGTACGGTCCCTTTTTCGTAGAACGACCCATAGGGTTTAGCCCACTCCTTCGCTACCTGCATCACCCAGCGGAACGTCTTCGTCCCGCGACGGCTACCTCTTCTTCTTCTTCCTGCTTGTCACTATCAGCTTGTCCGACGCCTTCTTTCTCCTGGTCTTGCCGCCCTTGGCCGGCTTTCCCCAGGGCGAGCACGGATGACGTCCACCCGAGGACTTCGACTCGCCACCACCCATCGGATGGTCCACCGGGTTCATCGCCACTCCGCGGACCTTCGGCCGCTTGCCGAGCCACCTCTTGCGGCCGGCCTTGCCGAGCTTGATGCCCTCGTGCTCGATGTTTCCGACCTGCCCCAGCGTCGCGTAGCACTCGGCGTCGACCAGTCTCACCTCACCGGACGGGAGTCTCACGTGCGCGTACTTACCCTCGCGCGCCATGAGCTGCGCGCCGTTGCCCGCACTCCGCACCAGCTTGCCGCCGGCGCCGCGCCTGAGCTCGACATTGTGAATCGTCGTGCCGAGCGGGATCTTCCTCAGAGGAAGCGAGTTCCCGGGCTTGATCTCCGCCGTGTCACCCGCCATCACGGTGTCGTTCACGTTCAGCTTTTCCGGAGCAAGTATGTAGCGCTTCTCGCCGTCGGCGTAGAACAGAAGCGCGATTCTCGCGGACCGATTCGGATCGTACTCGATCGCCGCAACCCTGGCGGGAATCCCGCGCTTGTTGCGGCGGAAGTCTATGATCCGATACATCCGCTTGTGTCCCCCACCCCTGTGCCTGGTGGTCACACGGCCCTGATTGTTCCTGCCGCCCTTCCTCTTGATCGGGGTCAGCAGAGACTTCTCAGGCGTTGTCTTCGTTATCTCCTCAAACGAAGCGACCGTCTTGTACCGGAGCGTTGGGGTCGTCGGCCTGAACCTCTTGACTGCCATTTGTAGAACTCCCGACTTAAGCTTTCCTGTCTGCGCGTGCCAGGCGCCGCTCTACCCAGCGACCGCTCTACACGTGCTCAAAGAACCCGATGGTATCGCCCTCTCTGAGAGTGACGATGGCCTTCTTCCACGAGGCCCGTTTCCCCTCAAACCGCCCCAGCCTCTTCACCTTCCCCGTCACGGAGATCGTGCGGACCGTCCGAACCGACACGTTGAAGAGTTCCTCGACGGCCCTTCGTATCTCGATCTTGTTGGCGTTCCTGGCAACCTTGAATACCACCTCGTTCTTCGCCTCGCGGTGCCGCGCCGTCTTCTCCGTCATGACAGGTGCGAGGATGATCGTTCTGGGATCGCGCTTCATGCTCCGAAGACCTCCTCCACCGTCTCGAGGGCGTTCTGCGTCATCACGACGGTCCCGGCCCACAGCAGGTGATATGTGGTGAGCTCACGCGCCAGCGTCACCCGGAGATGAGGGATGTTCCTCGCGGAGAGGAAGAGTTCCCTGTTGCCTTCGCGGATCACCAGAAGCACCTTCCCCTCGCCGGCCCCTATCGCACTGAGAAGGGACGCCATCTCCTTCGTGCTCACACCAGCGAGCTCGAAGTTCTCGAGGATCTTGATCTCGGCGGCCGCTGCCTTCGAGGACAGCGCCGACGTCAGGGCCAGGCGGCGTATCTTCTTCGGGAGCTTCATGCTGAAGTCGCGAGGCTGAGGCCCGAAGGCCAGTCCGCCGCCGACCCAGTGAGACACCCTGGTCGAGCCGATTCGCGCGCGCCCGGTGCCCTTCTGCCGCCACGGCTTCCGCCCGCCACCACGCACGTCGCTTCTGCCCTTGGTCGCGGCCGTCCCGGACCTCTGGTTGGCCAGGTACGTCCGCACGGCCTCGTGCATCACGTGCTCGTTCGGCGTGATACCGAAGAGGCCGTCGGGCAGGCTGACCTCGCCGCTCTTCTGGCCGCCCTTTGTCAGTATCGGTAGTGTGTTTGCCATCTGGAATCTGCCTCACTTGGATGAATCCACGTTCCGGAGCTCGCCTACTTCTTCTCGCCCCTTACCGCGTCGGTTATCAGCAGATAACCGTTGCTCGCGCCCGGGACGGCTCCTCTGACGAGGAGGGTATTCGTCTCACTGTCTACATTCACTACTGAAAGGTCCTTGATCGTCACGCGCCCTCCGCCCATCCGCCCGGGCAGCTTCTTGCCCTTCCACACCCTCGCAGGCGTCGCGCTCTGGCCGATCGAACCCGGCTTCCTGTGGTTCCGGTTGCCATGCGTCTGGCGACCCGTGCTCATCCCGTGCCTCTTCGTGACCCCCTGGAACCCCCGCCCCTTGGACCAACCGGTCACATCGACGATCTGGCCCGGCTCGAACACGTCCACCTTGATCTCCTGCCCAACCTCATAGTCACCCGGGTTGTCGACACGGAACTCCGTTAGCCTCCGCCTCGGGGTGACCCCGGCCTTCTCGAACTGCCCCAGAACGGGCTTCGTGAGCGCCTTCTTGCGCGTGGCGCCGTACCCCATCTGGACCGCCTCGTAGCCGTCGGTCTCCCTGGTCTTTACCCGGGTGATAACACAGGGCCCCGCTTCGATAACAGTGACGGGCACAGCAGTGCCGTCCTCCTCGAAGACCCGCGTCATCCCCAGCTTTCTTCCGATTATTGCCGCCATCATCATTCCCCTTGAACTTCTCCGATCCCTCTCGCCGCTCCCGGAGCGGACTCCTCAGGACCGGTCGCCGGCGCGCCGCCGGAACGGTCTACTCCACCTTGATCGAAATGTCTACGCCTCCGGGGAGGTCGAGATCCATGAGCGCATCGAGCGTCTTCTGAGTCGAGTTCGTGATGTCGATCAGCCGCTTGTGCGTGCGGATCTCGAACTGCTCGCGAGACTTCTTATCGATGTGCGGCGACCGCAGAACCGTGTATATCTTCCTTCTGGTCGGAAGAGGTATGGGTCCCGAGATCATGCCTCCCGTCTCCCTCACAACGCGGACAATCTCAGCCGCAGACTGGTCCAGCGTGGCGTGCTCATAGGCCATCAGACGGATGCGAATTCTCTGGCCGGCCACGAATACCCTCCTTACTCGATGATCTTAGTGATGGTGCCGGCGCCCACGGTCCTGCCGCCCTCACGGATCGCGAACCGCAGTCCCTCTTCCATCGCGATCGGCGTGATCAGCTCCACCGAAAGCT
>JALGZG010000235.1 GCA_025782345.1 bacterium
CAGCCTCCGTGCAACCTCCGCCGCGGACGGCTCCGGCACAGCGAGAATGACCAGCTCGATACCCTCTTCCTTGACTCTCTCCTCGATGTCGGCCATGTCCTCAACAGTGATGCCCCCTACGGTCCGCCCGATCTTCTCGGGGTCGCTGTCGAAAGCGGCGACGATGTGGAAGCCCTCCAGCTCGAAGGTCGAGTGCTCCAGCAGCGCAGTCCCGATGTTGCCGACGCCGATCACCGCAACGCCCGTGGCGTCGTCGAACCTCAGCGCCTTGCGTATGCTCGTGACGAGTTCATCAACCTTGTAGCCCACGCCTCTGGTCCCGAGCCTGCCGAAGTAAGAGAGGTCCTTTCGGACCGCCGACGCGTTTACGTGGCAGACATCGGCCAGCTCGCTGGATGAGGTCGTGTCCTTCCCCTCCTTCTTCAGGCACATCAGGCCCCTGAAGTAGATGAACAGCCGGTCGATCGTCTCTTTGGGAATCTGTCTGGAGTGCAGCGGCATGCTGTGATTGTGCTCCCATTCACAAGGTCAAACGCTAGATTGCCATGACTCCGTATCAATGTCAACCCGTTTCTCCGCACGCTCAGACACACTCAGGCGGGTCACGATGTACCCACGCGTTGCGTGACCGCCGTCGGAGCCGTGCTTGACATGAGCATCAGACAGTAATATGCTGGAGATATCCTTGACGTAGTGAAACATGAAGGCCCTGCCGCTTCGACGCCTCGGTGCGTGACGCGTGCAGGCGCAGTCACTTGATAGCGTGCCGGAGAGCAACTCCCGGCTGAGGAGGAAGCCATGAGAACGACCGTGGGAATCATGCTGCTCGTAGCGTGTCTGCTCGCGCCCGTTGCCGCACAAGGTTACGTTGTCATCGTGGACCAGAGCGGCGGCGGCGCCAGCTACACAACCATCACTGAGGGACTGGCCGCCGCGCTCCCTGGCGACCATGTCAGGGTCAAGGGTGGAACCTACTCGGCATCGACCGGTGAAACGATGCCAATAATGATGCGATCCGGCGTCAGGCTGGCGGCCCACAGTATTCTCCATCCGGTGGTCATAGACGGCGAGGGCCTTACCCGCGCGATGAAGTGTGTCAATCTGAGCTCTTCCACGGAGATAAGGCACATCATCTTCGCCGGCGGCGCGGCCGTGACCGGAGACGAACACGGCGGCGGCATGTGGCTCGGCGATTTCGACGGCTCGCACCAGCCGCGCATAGAGCAGTGCACCTTCCGCGACAACTACGCCAACCAATTCGGCGGAGGCCTTTACGCGGACGCTAGCGCAAGGCACTCCGTAGTCACCCATTGCAGGTTCTCGAACAACACGGCCCTCAATGGAGGAGGCGTCTGCGCCGTCGGCAACGGTCCGATCGGACTCAGAGATTGCGTCTTCGACGGAAACTCCGTGACCGGCTACGGTGGGGGGCTGCTCATCATCGCGTACCCGACCGACAACAGGGACCCCTCTCGCCTCTGCAACATGTCGGAGCAAACGTACGTCGGGAACTCGGCCGACCTCGGTGGCGCCGCGATCTCCACAAACATTGCCCTCTACCTCTTTAGCACGATCATCGCGTTCAACACGTCGCTCAACGACCCCATCATCTGCCACGAGTCCGGGATAGCTACTCTGTCCTGCTGCGACGTGTTCGGTAATGCGGGCGGCGACTATGTCGGTAGCATCGCTGGGCAGCTGGGCGTGAACGGGAACATCTGGAACAACCCCGAGTTCTGCGGCGAGATGTTCGAGCCCGACGATCCCTACAGCATAAACGTCAGCTCGGCGTGCGCGGACGACAATAACGGGCCCGACTGCTCCCAGATCGGGGCGCGTCCCGTTGGGTGCGGTATCCCCTACCTCTACTTCAACTTCGAGTGGCTCGAATACTACATCCCGTTCGGCGAAGAGTGCTGCCATACCCTCATCTTTGGGAACGGGGGTGACCTGGCCCTCGACTGGCAGATCTTCGCGTACGAGGGAGTGCTCGGTCGCGGTTCCGGTGGACCGGACGGATACGGCTACCGATGGACCGACAGCGACGAGGCCAGTGGCCCTACCTTCTACTGGGAGGACATCTCAAGCTACGGCACGCCGGTCGTGCTCGGTGATGACGACGCAACGCTCGTCGCCCTGCCGTTCACATTTCCGTTCTACGACACGAGCTGGTTCGAGTTCGCGCTCTCGTCCAACGGGTATCTGACGTTCGGAAGCGACTGGACGGCGAGCGTGAACGGACCCATCCCCGACTCCACCCAACCGAACGAGTTCATCGCCCCGTTCTGGGAGGACCTCGACCCGTCGGCAGGCGGGACGATCCACTACTACTACGACGCGGCCGCCGGCACGTTCACCGTCCAGTTTACGGAGGTCTCGAACGCGTCTTCGGCTGTGGGAGGCGAGTACACCTTCCAGGTCGTCCTGTACAACGATGGGACGATTCGTTTCTACTACCTCTCGATGGTCGGCTACGTGGAAGGAGCGACCATCGGCATAGAAAACCCCGACGGCACGATCGGACTCCAGGTCGCCTACAACGAGCCGTACATGCACGACGACCTGGCGGTGATAATCGACCTCGGCCCGCCGCCTGACTGGTTCTGGATGTCGCTAACGGAGGGAACGCTCCGTCCCGGAGACGAAGCGATGTGCGAGTGCTGCGCCAACGCGAGCGACCTCGAGGGAGGCATCTATGAGGCAACGCTGGTGCTCGTGAGCAACGACTTCAACGACCCGGTCACGTACATTCCGATCACCATGGAGATCTTCCCCACGGGCATCGATGACGAGATGTCCACACGCCTGACACTTCGCGGCAACTACCCGAACCCCTTCAACCCGGGGACGAAGATCGCGTTCGAGCTGCCGGAGCCGGCGCGCGTCAACCTGCGCGTGTACAGCGCCGCGGGCCGCCTCGTCCGCTCGCTCCTGGAGGGCGTCGCGATGGGGGCAGGTCCGCACGCACAGCCCTGGGACGGCCGCGACGACGGCGGCAGAGTCCTCGCGTCCGGGGTCTACTTCTGCAGGCT
>JALGZG010000127.1 GCA_025782345.1 bacterium
AGCGCACTCACTCAGAGCAGGAGCGACCGAGCGTGACAAGTGAGCAGATACTCACCCGTCTGAAGAAGCTCGCGAACCCGAAGAACGTTGAGGGCATGGCCAGGTTCGGTATCAACCCGGAGAACACATTCGGCGTTCCCGTGCCGATGCTCAGGTCGATCGCGAAGGAAGCGGGGAGGGACCACGGACTCGCGGCCGAGCTCTGGAGGTCCGGTTGCCACGAGGCGCGCATTATCGCCCCGCTGGTGGACGAGCCTGGGCGCGTCACGGAGAAGCAGATGGAGCGCTGGGTGCGCGACTTCGATTCGTGGGACATCTGTGACCTGTGTTGCAACAACCTCTTCAGGAAGACCGAGTTCGCGCACGCCAAGGCACAGGAGTGGACCGCGCGCGAAGAGGAGTTCGTCAGGCGGGCGGGCTTCGTGATGATGGCGGTGTTGGCCGTACACGACAAGAAGGCGCCTGACTCACGCTTCGCGCGGTATCTCACGGTGGTCCGCCGGGGCTCGACGGACGAGCGCAACTTCGTGAAGAAGGCGGTCAACTGGGCTCTCAGGCAGATAGGGAAGCGGAACCTGACTTTGAACCGGAAGGCCATCGACACCGCCGAGAGAATCGCGACGCTCGACTCGAAGGCCGCGCGGTGGAGCGCGGCGGACGCGCTGAAAGAGCTTCGAGGAGAGAAGGTGCAGGAGAAGCTGCGCCGCAAGGCCGCGTGTATACTCCGGACATGCCGCTCGCGACGGAGACGTTCCGTAAGGCGGGCGTGGACGACATCGTCAGCATCGTCTCCGGAGATGCCAGGGAGCACCTCGGCGGCCGGATACGGGCGGTGACACGAGCCGGCAGACACAACACGGGAGGACCGGAGTGAAGGTCACGGCGTTCAACGGCAGTCCCAGGACGGACGGCAACAAGGCATCGAGACCGAGCTCTATCAGCTTGGGGGCAGGAAGATCCGTGGATGCGCGGCCTGTTTCGGGTGCGTCACTAACAAGGACGAGCGCTGCGCGATCGACGACGTGGCGAACGAGTGCATCGAGAAGATGATGCACTCGGACGGCATCATCCTGGCGTCGCCCACGTACTTCGCCGATGTCACGGCCGAGATGAAGGCGCTCATCGACCGGGCGGGTCTGGTCGCGCGAGTGAACGGGCACATGTTCAGGCGCAAGATCGGCGCTGCCGTCGTGGCCGTCCGGCGGGCGGGAAGCATCCACGCGTTCGATTCGATGAACCACTTCTTTCTCATCGGCCAGATGGTCGTGCCGGGTTCTATCTACTGGAACGTAGGGATAGGCCGCGAGAAAGGGGAGGTCGAGGAGGACGACGAGGGCGTCGAGACGATGAAGGTTCTGGGCGAGAACATGGCCTGGCTTCTCAAGAAGATGCACGAGTAGGGGCGTGACGAGCACGCACGGGTAGACACGTGATCCGGATAACGCGCAGCATCTCCATAAACGAGGACGAGATACGGGAGGTGTTCATTCGCGCCTCCGGGCCGGGCGGCCAGAACGTCAACAAGGTCTCGACGGCCGTCCAGCTCAGGTTCGACGTCGCGAACTCGCCCTCGCTTCCTGACGACGTCCGCGAACGCCTCATCCGCCTTGCCGGGAAGCGCATGACGGACGGCGGCGAGCTCGTCCTCGATGCCAGGCAGTTCCGGACGCAGCTCAAGAACCGGCAGGACGCGCGCCAGAGGCTGGTGGAGCTCATACGGCGGGCGGCCGTGAGGCCGAAGCCGAGGAAGCGCACGAAGCCGACGCGTGCCTCGAAGGAGAGGCGCCTCGACACGAAGCGGCGTAAGGGCAGGGCCAAGAAACAGAGGCGCCGGGTCACCGGGTCGGATGACTAGCCGTGCGGGCTCTGGAGGGGCGCACATGAGCGACCTCGCGAACCGGGCGGGTCATACGGAGCTTCCCATCGACGGGACGCTCGACCTCCATACCTTCAGGCCCGGTGACGTAAAAGAACTCGTGCCCGACTACCTCGAGTCCTGCCGGGAGCGCGGCATCCTGGAGGTGAGGATCATCCACGGGAAGGGGACGGGCGCTCTGAGACGTACGGTGCACGCGATACTCGAGCGGCTGCCGAACGTTGTCTCCCACTCGTCGGCGGGGCACGGCGGCGGAGGATGGGGCGCAACGGTGGTAGTGCTCAAGCCGCGGGAGTAGAGACAGAACCGCGGGTGCGCCGGACGCGCGTGGGCGGTCGGCGCAATGGCCAGGGGGAACACATGAGCAGAACTCCCGACACGAAGATCCTTGTTCTCTTCTGCGGCGGCACGCTCGTCATGGAGGAGGACGAGCGCGGGAGCCTCCTGACGCCGGCGCTGGACAGAGCGATCGAGAACCTCCTCAGTATGGAGACGCGCCTCGGCGAACTCGCGCACATCGAGGTTGCCTACATCGACAACATCGACAGCAGCAACATCCGACCGGATCATTGGGACCGCGTCGCGTCCGTCATCGGGGAGAACTACGACGCGCACGACGGGTTCGTGGTCACGCACGGCACCGACACGATGGCCTATTCGGCGAGCGCGCTATCGTTCGTGCTGAGGGGCCTGGGCAAGCCGGTCGTGCTCACCGGGTCGCAGATACCGGGCATGCGGATAGAGTCAGACGCCCGCAGGAACTTCGTCAACGCCGTGCGGGTGGCGACGATGGACCTCTCGGGTGTCTTCATCGTGTTCGACAGAAAGATCATCCTCGGCGCACGCGCCACGAAGTTCTCGGAGTCGAGGCTCGACGCGTTTACGACGGTCAACCGCGGGATGGTCGGGGACATCCGGGTCGACGTCCGCCTGGGCGAGCACGCCACCCGGAGCGACGGGCCGCTCGACGTCCAGAAGGGCTTCGAGGAGAACGTCGCCATAGTGACGCTCGTTCCCGGTATGCCGCCCGGTGTTCTGACGAACATCGTGGAGAGCGGGATCAAGGGGCTCGTGCTGCGAGGATTCGGCACAGGCAACGTCGCATACGACTACCACAATGCGATAGAACGGGCGGCGAAGCTCGGCATACCGGTCGTGGTGACCACCCAGTGTCTGCAGGGCGCGACGATGATGCATCTCTACGATCTGGGCGTGAAGCTGCTCGACCTCGGCGCCATCCAGGCGTACGACATGAGCATCGAGAGCACCGTGACGAAGCTCATGTGGGCCTTGAAGCGCGCGGACTCCACAGACGACGTGCGCGAGATCATGCACACGGACTTCTGCGGGGAGATATTCGTTCCGGGACCGTCCGCGGCGTAGGTCGACACTGACGGAGAAGGCGCCATGAAGAAACATCAGGACGCATACGGTCGCGAGATCCACGACCACTACCACGGCAAGGGCGGCTACGAGATCGTCGAGCGGGACGACGGCTACGTCGACGTGTCGAGCGGGCCCGAGATGTACTTCACCACACACAAGGACTGGGGACCGCACCTTCGGAAGGCGGTGGCCTACGCCCGCGGCCGCGTGCTCGATGTCGGGTGCGGCGCCGGCAGACACTCGCTCTACTTCCAGGACAAAGGCCTCGACGTTCTCGGCATCGACGTATCGCCACTCGCGATCAAGGTCGCGAAGCTGCGCGGGCTCAAGAGGGCGCGTGTCCTCGCGGTGACGAAGGTCTCGAAGAGGCTCGGCAAGTTCGACACCATCGTCATGTTCGGCAACAACTTCGGGCTCTTCGGCGGCGCCAGGCGCGCGAAGTGGCTGCTGGCGAGATACCGGGCCATCACGAACGACGGCGCCCGCATCATCGTGGAGAGCGCGAACCCC
>JALGZG010000033.1 GCA_025782345.1 bacterium
GCGCAAGCGTCCTTACGTGTATCTGTCGGGACATACCTGGGGCTGGGGGAATCACCGCCTGCGATCCGTCAGGATCGCCGAGCGGTGAACATCACCAAGCGACCCGTCAGGATCGCCGAGTGGTGAACATCACCACGCGACCCTAAGGGATCGCCGAACGGGAAGTTCGGGGCAAAGCAGTACTGGCAGGCGGTTCGAATCAGTCACCCAACTCGCCGTCGAGCGTCTGTGACAGCTCCTCGGTCCGTTCCTGGACCTGCGCGAGCAATTTGTTCCTGTCATCCCGCTCGCGAAACAACTCTCCGGCGATATTGAGCGCGGCCAGAATGGCCACCTTGAGCGATGATCCCAGGGAGGTCTCCCTGGTCACCTCGTTCATCTTACTATCCACGTAGTGAGCTATCTCCTGAATGTAGTCAGGATCGGCATCACCGCGGATCCGATACTCCGAACCGTATATCTCAACCTTGACGCTGTTCATCTCGGTGCTATCGTGTCCCAGAAGTCATACCTCCGACGAACCAACACAGCTCTACACACAACACACTAAAGAGGCCGTCATCCGATGTGATCTGCCATCGATTTCAGCCTTGAACCCATGCGCTTCTTCGTCTTGGAATCCACTTTCTGGCCAGACCCTATACCGTCCACCAGGGCCCCCAGACTATCTATCTCCTTTCCCAAGGCCTGAAGCCGTTCGTTCAGTCCGGCGTTCTCAGCCTTGAGCCGCTTGAGTTCGTCTACGGCCTTCGCCACCGACGACTCCAGTTCATCCAAACCGGGCAGCTGCATGATTCACTCTCTTGCGAGCTTCCTCCGACCCTCGACCTGAGCTTCTCGAGCGGCGCCACCGGCAGCACGGCTACCGAAGCGCCGCGTCGAACTCCCTGGTCAGGTGGCTGACGATGCGCGAATGCGCCTCATCGACCTCCTCGTCGGTCAGAGTCCTCTCCCGCGACATGTACGTCAGTCCAAACCCCAGGCTCTTCTTGCCGGGTGGAAGCTGCTTGCCCACGTAGATGTCGAACACCTGCGCATCCACGAGGAGCGGCTCCCCCAACCCTTCGACCGCCGCCAGAACATCTCCGGCCGCAGAACGTTCACCGATGACGAGCGCGACGTCCCGCCGCGCCTTGGGATATCGTGGCAGTTCCTTGAACTCGACGGCCGTCGGAATGAACCCGCACAGCCTGTCGAGGTCGATCTCGAAAACGAACACGGGGTCCGGAAGCTCCCACGCCGCAAGGGCTTTCTTCGAGAGCATCCCGAGGAACCCGAGCCCCTCACCGCGCACGGAGAATCCCGCACTCGCTCCGGCATCCAGCAACCGGCCATCGTAGCAGGCCGTGTCCGGGGTGTCAATATCGAGCGCTTCGGCCAGGGCCCAGAGAATGCCCTTCCCATCGAAGAAGTCGATGGACCTGGGCGTTTCGCCCCACGAGTGCCGGCCTGCCAGCCCGCTCAGCGCCCCTGCGAGCGCCCAGCGCTCCCGGAGTCCATCGCCGTCCTTCCAGAAGACCTTGCCCAGTTCAACGATCCTCAGGTCCTTCTCACCCACGTTCCTGTTCCTGCGCACGACGTCCAGAAGAGACGGCATGATCGCCGTCCTCATGAATGGCATCTCCTTGTTGACCGGGTTCGAGAGCACGATGGGCTCTCCTTGAACCCCGGAGCCGCCGAGCCGTCCGCTGGCGCTCTCGCTCATGAACGACGTGGTCATCACCTCGTAGAAACCCAGCCGCACCATCGCATCGAGGACACGGTTCCTCGCCCCCACGCCTGCGTCCGGGGGCACATCGATAGAATGGAACGGCACCTCCGGCGGCACGTCCTCGTAGCCGCGCGACCTCAGCACTTCTTCGATCAGGTCGGCCTCCACGGTGACGTCGGCCCTGTGCGGCGGCACATCGACGGTCAGCTTGCCGTCCGGGCCGTCCGCGACGCCGAACCCGAAAGACGTCAGCGCCGCGACGATCTCGTCGCGCCCGACGTCCTCGCCCAGCATCGAAGCGACGCTGCGCACATCGAGCGTGATGGCTGGAGCGGCGCCACCGTCCGTGCCGGCATCGACGAACCCGGGCGCGACCTTCCCCCCTGCCAGCTGCGCCATGAGGGAACTCGCGCGTGCCGCGATCATCTCCATGGCATGCGCGTCCACGCCGTGCTCGAAACGCTGAGATGCCTCGGTTCTGACGCCAAGCTTCCAGGCTCCGCGCCGCACCACCACGGGGTCGAACCAGGCGCACTCGAGCAGGATATTGCGTGTCGCTTCAGAGACCTCGGAGTCCGCACCGCCCATCACACCCGCGAGCGCCACGGGGTTCTTCCCGTCGCAGATGAGCAGGTGTTCGGACGTCAGCGTGCGCTCGACGTCGTCCAGGGTGACCATGACCTCTCCGGCCCTTGCCCTTCGGACGACGATCCTGTGCTCCGCGAGTCTGTCGTAGTCGAAAGCATGGATCGGATGCCCGAACTCGAGCATCACGAAGTTGGTGATATCCACGATGTTGTTGATGCTCCGCGAGCCCACGCTTCTCAGTGCGGTCGCGAGCCACGCGGGCGACGGCCCGATCGTCACGTCGGAGATGACCCGCGCTATGTACCGCGGACAACCGTGGGGATCTTCGATCTTCACGGAGGCCATGTCGGCGGCCGTCCTGCCCGCCTCGTTCAGGTCAATCCGGGGCAGCCGCAATTCGGACCCGGTCAGAGCCGCGACCTCGCGGGCGACGCCTATCACACCAAGGCAGTCGGGTCGGTTCGGCTGGACATCGAGGTCGATGATCTCGTCGTCGAGCCCGAGGGGCGACCTGACGTCGCCTCCAGGCTCGATCCCGTCGAGTTCGATGATGCCCTCCGAGGACTCCTCGAGGCCCAGTTCCTGGGCCGACACGAGCATCCCGTGAGACCTGCGCCCGCGTATCGTCTGCTCGGTGATCCGATGTCCACCCGCGATAACCGAGCCGGGAGGCGCGAGCACGGATGTCATGCCCGCGTGCACGTTCGGCGCGCCGCACACGACGGTCGAGGATCCGCTGCCCCAATCCACCACGCAGACCGACAGGGCGCGTCGACGACCTCGGCCTCGGTCAGTGAGTCCGTCAGACGAAGCGCGAGGTCCCTCGCACCCATGTCGAAATCGACGTAGCGTCTGAGCCAGTTGAGACTGACTATCATCTCTCGTGCCCTGTCTCTCCCGTGAGGCCTCTAGATCTGCCTCAGGAAGCGTAGATCGTTCTCAAGGAACAGACGGATGTCGTCCGTCCCGGTCATCATCATACAGATCCTGTCCACGCCGAGCCCGAACGCGTACCCGCTGAACTCCCCCGGGTCGTACCCCACCGCCTCGAACACCCTGGGGTCGACCATCCCGGCGCCCAGAAGCTCGACCCATCCCGTTCCGCTGCACACGCTGCAGCCGCTCCCCTGGCAGATGAGGCACTTGACGTCCACCTCGGTCGAGGGCTCGGTGAACGGGAAGAAACCCGCCCTGAAACGCAGGGTCACGTTCTCCCCGAAGAGCTCCCTCATGAAACGGATCAGGACACCCTTGAGCTCGCCGAACCGGACGTCGCGATCCACGTAGAGACCCTCGAGCTGGTAGAACTCCGAGCCGTGCGACGCGTCCGCACTCTCGTTGCGGTAGACCCTGCCCGGAGCGATGATCCTGATCGGGGGCTTCCTGGACTCCATCACGCGTATCTGCACCGGAGACATGTGCGTTCGAAGAAGCGAGTCGTCGTCGATGTAGATCGTGTCCCACCCGTCTCTGGCGGGATGGTCGGCCGGTATGTTCAGAGCATCGAAGTTATGGAAGTCATCCTCGACGTCCGGCCCGAGCGCAACCTCGAACCCCAGGCCTCTGAAGATGGACTCCAGCCGCTCGTACGTGCGAGTGAGTGGGTGCTTGCCACCCACCCAGGGCATCCTCCCGGGCAGCGTCAGGTCCAGTCCGGCGGACGGCTCCCCCGCCGACTCCAGACGTTCCTTCGACTGCTCGAGCAGGGCGCCGAGCTCGTTCTTGAGCTCGTTGACGGCCCTGCCCACGGAGCGCCGCTCATCGGACTCCAGGTCCTTGAGTCCCCTCGACACCTGATTGAGTTCGCTCTTGCGACCCAGGTACTTCACGCGGACGCTCTCGAGTTCCATGAGCGTAGCCGCGCTCTGAAGCGCCGCCGTGGCTTCTCTCCCAAGTTCTTTCAAACGGTCCAGCAAGGGACCCACCTCCGCCTGCGTGTGGCTTCGCTACTCAGACCCGTTCCTGGCAATCGTCACGAGCTTCGCGAAACCGTCCGCGTCGTGGACTGCCATGTCGGCCAGCATCTTGCGGTCGACCTCCACATTGGCTTCCCTCAAGCCGTGCATAAACCGACTGTAGGACAGCCCGTGGATGCGGGCACCCGCGTTGATGCGGATGATCCACAGCCGGCGCATGTCGCCCTTGCGCCTCTTGCGGTCACGATAGGCGTACTGACCGGCCCTGTGAACGCTCTCAGTGGCCGTGCGTATCAGCTTGCTTCTGGCGCCGCGGTAGCCCTTTGCGGCCTTGAGTATCTTCTTTCTTCTCCGTCTCGATGACGGAGCTCCTCGTACCCTGGACATTACTTACCCCTTCTCTTGCCTGGTCTCTGCCGTCTACTTCGGGAGGAGTCGCTCGACGCGCCCCTGGTCGCTCGGATGAACGTACCCGGTCCGCCTCAGGTTCCTCTTCTGACGTGCGCTCTTGCGGATGAAGAAGTGGCCGCCGTAAGCTCTGGACCGCTTGAACTTGCCCGAGCTAGTTCGCTTGAACCTCTTCGCCGCTCCCCTGTGACTTTTCATCTTCGGCATCTGGTTTGCTCCCACGCTCCTTGCTTTTGGTTGCCGGCTTGGCCGCCAGCACCATTACCATGCTTCTCCCCTCCGCCCTGATGGCGACCTCGACGTTCGCCGCATCGGACAGGTCCTCGATCGCCCGTTCCATGAGACGCCTGCCGAGCTCCTTGTGCGCCAACTCGCGTCCCCTGAAGATGACCGTCATCTTGACCTTGTCGCCCGCCGCCAGGAACTCGCGCGCGTGCCGCATCTTGAAGTCGTAGTCGTGCGGCTCGATCTTCGGTCGCATCTTCACTTCCTTCACCACGGTTACGTGCTGACGTTTCTTCGCTTCCTTCGCCCGCTTGTTAAGCTGATACATGTACTTGCCATAGTCCATGATCTTGCACACCGGCGGCCTGGCCTTGGGAGAGACCTCAACGAGGTCGAGCCCTCTCTCCTCCGCCATAGCAAGCGCCTCAGACGTCGGAATAACTCCCAGTTGCTCGCCTTCATCGTTGATGACGCGAACCTGCGGGATCCGAATCCGCCTGTTGATGCGCGGGCTCTGTATCGCCACCTTACCCCCTTCCCGCTTGCCGGGCTGCCCGACAGCTGAAAAAGAAAAACGGGACGCTCGAACTGAGGCATCCCGTAACTCAGACCAAAGGGGACACGAACCCCCTCAGGCCCTTTCACAACCTCTTCGGGTCTCGCGAGGAGCCCTCAAGGTGAGAAGCGAGATGCTTCTACTTCTGCTCGTAATGTCGCGCTGCCGCGAGCCTGGAGTGGTGGGCGATACTGGACTCGAACCAGTGACTTCTTGCATGTCAAGCAAGCACTCTAACCAAGCTGAGCTAATCGCCCGAATCACAAACATCCCCGCCCGCCGTGAGGAACAAGGGCTCCCCACCAGAACAGTAAACATATCTGCCGGAGGGCGCCGTGTCAAGACCCTTCGTTGGCAGCTCAGCGTCGGAATCGTCACCGAGCGGGCCTCCGAAAGCCGACAACGCGGATCTCGGTCATCTCCTCCATGGCGAATCTCGGTCCCTCGCGGCCGAGACCGCTACCCTTCTGGCCGCCGTAGGGCATGAGATCCACCCGAAACGTGGGCACGTCGTTGATCATCACGCCGCCGCACTCTATCTCGTGCGCGGCCCGGAGGGCATCCTCCAGACGGTCGGTGTACACCCCGGCCTGCAGGCCGTAGGCAGAGTCGTTGATGGTAGCTATCGCCTCATCCAGCGTGTCGAACGGCCTTACGGACATCACGGGCGCGAACGCCTCATCGCGCCAGACCTTCGCATCGAGCGGAACGTCCGTGAGGACGGTCGGCTCGAACAGAGAGCCCTCCCGAGAGCCTCCGGTCAGGACCGCGGCGCCAGCGTCCATCGCCTCGCCGACCCACAGCTCCGCCCGCTCGGCCTCCCCCTCGTTGATCATCGGGCCGACGTCGGTCTCGCTGGACAGCTGATCCCCGACCACGAGCGACCGGGCGGTCGCGCATGCACGATCCACAAACCTGTCGTACACGCAGCGTTCGACCACGACGCGCTGAACCGAGATGCAGACCTGCCCGGCGAGCGCGTAGGCCGCCTTCGAGCAACGTTCGGCGGCCGCGTCGACGTCGCATCTCTCAGTGACGATCACGGCGGAATTCGAGCCCAGTTCCATCGCTGTCTTCTTCAGACCGGCAGAGCGGACGATCGCGCTACCGACGGAGGAGCTTCCAGTGAACGTCACCATCCGAGGTCTTGGATCGGTGACCAGCCTGGCGCCCACGTCGCCGCCCGACCCGGTGACGACGGACATCGCCTCGGGTGGCAGCCCCGCCTCGTACAGGATCTCGCCTAAGGCGATACCGGTCAAGGGCGTCGCGGTCGCCGGCTTCAGGATCACGGAGTTGCCGGCGGCAAGGGCGGGCGCCACTTTGTGCGCCGCCAGATTCAGTGGGAAGTTGAACGGGGTTATCGCGACCACTACCCCTAGGGGAACGCGCAGGAAGAACCCGAACCGGTCCGTGCCGGTGGGAGCTCCGTCGAACGGCACGACCTCTCCCGCGAAGCGGCGGGCCTCCTCCGAGGCGACCCGGAATGTCTGAACCGCACGGGCGACCTCTCCCTCGGCCTCACGGACGGTCTTGCCCGACTCCGCGGCGATCGTCCGGGCGAGCTGCCCCGTGCGCGACTCGATGCCGTCCGACGCTCTCGCGAGAACGGCGGCGCGCTCGACGCGCGGCAGCCGGTCCATAACGAACGCGCCCTCCACCGCGACGCAGAGGGCCCGCTCCACTTCCTCCGGTGTGGCTTCAGGCACCGTCCCGACGACCGAGCCGTCAAACGGGTTCACGACCTCTACGCCCGCACCGTCGCCTGCCGGCCTGCCGCCGATGAGCATCTTCATGCCCGCCAGCCTCCAGTCGACACAATCACTCCCGCCCACCGTTCAGCGCCACGACCTCGACGCCTCCCTCGACGACGCGCGCTGCCACCCTGCGCGCATCGGGGTTGGCCACCAGGAACCGTGCGAGAGGCTTGAGCAGCAGACCCTCCACCGTCCTGCCGAGGTTGCGCGCCCCGTATTCCCGGCTTGCCCCTCTCTCTACTATCTTCGCTACGGCGTCGTCTGCCACCTCGAGTGAGATAGAACGGTTCGCCAGCCGCTCGTCGATGTCCTTGAGGTGGATCTTGACGATCTCCCTGAGAGCCTCGTCCGTCAGAGGGTCGAAGAGGAGCACCTCGTCGATACCGTCCATGAACTCCGGAGGGAAGAACTCCTCGATGGCGTCCTTCGCCTGCTGAAGATAGCGCTCGCTCTTGTTGTGATTGACGGCCCCGAACCCCACGGTGCCGTCGTCGTCCCGGCTCGGGACGATGTTCTCGGAGTTGGAGGTCATGATAATGGTGGAGTTCGATAGGGGTAGTCTCGTGCCGTGGCCGTCGACGACGTGCCCGTCACGGAACATCTGCGTCAGCATGACAGCGACGTCAATGTGCGTGCGCTCGATGTGCTCGAAGACGATCACCGAGTGCGGGCGCTGTGCTACGGCCGTCGTCAGCTCCCCCTCATAGTCCACGTCTCCCAGCTTCATTCCGACCAGGCGAGGCAGCCCGTCCTCCGAGCCGTAGCGTGCCATGTTGAAGGCAAGAAGCCGTGACTCGCTGCCGTAGAGCTCCTCGGCGAGGGCCCGCGCCAGTTCCGTCTTCCCCACACCGCTGGGCCCGACGAACAGGAAGACACCGTCGGGGCGAGCCGGGACCGCGTTCAGGTTGAGCTTCGTGACGCGAATGACGTCCGCCAGCTTCTTGATGCACCCGTCCTGTCCCCTGATCCGTCGACGGAGCCCTTCCTCCAACCCCGCCAACTGCGCGTGCCCCGCGCCCGACAACTTGTCAGACGGTATCCCCGTCCAGTCGGCCAGCGCGTCGGTCACCTGCTCGACGCCCACGAGAGGAACTGCGTCCGTGCCCGCGACCGAGGTCGCCGACTTCGAGGCTGCGCGGTCCAGGAGATCGAGCGCCTTCCCGGGAAGGACACGCTCGCGTATGTACTCGTCCGACAGGTCGACGGCCGCCTCAACGGCACCATCGTTCACGCGAACACCATGGAACTCCTCCAACCCCCGCGCGGCATCTCTCAGGATCTCGACGGTCGTCTCTCTGCCCGGTTCCCGCACATTGACTCGCTGGAAGAGGCTCTCGCACCACGGCAGAGAGCGCACCACCTCCCGGTAGAGCGCGGGAGTGGTGCTGCCCAGGAGGTAGAGCCCCGGCTGGTGGCAACCCATCTCCAGCAGGTAGGAGGCATTGAAGAGCCCGGTCCTGGCCCCCACGCCGGTCACTCCCATGAAGCTCGTGATCCCGTTCAGGAACAGGATGACGTCCTCGCGGGCCGTCGCCTCTCTGAGAGCGGCAAAGACTATCTTCTCGAAATCGCCGGCCTCGCTGACGCTGGCCAGAACTCTGTGGAAGGGAAGCTCGATGACGCGCCTGCCGACAAGCCGGCGCGGGACCCGGCCCTGCGATATCTCGCGGGCCAGCGTGAGAACGAGCGCCCGTTTGCCCACCCCGTTGGGCCCGACCAGGATCCCGGAGTGGCGCTCCCGCCGCTCCAGTATCTCCTTGATCTGTCTGAGCTCGGTCTCCCACAACTCGCCGTCAAGCGTGATCGCAAGCCCCGCGGCGATCTCCGTCAGGTCGATCCCCAGCTGACCGAGGACGGACATGCCCGGCGTCTGCGCGGCCTCGTCCGTGTCAGGCTCCGTGGAACCTCCCGACTCAGCGGTACGGGTCACGTCGGAGACGTCGCCGGACTCCCGTGGGGCACTCGTCCCCTTCGAGTCGTCGGCTTCACACGGCACAGGCTGTGACCTCGATGCTCTCCCCGGGCGCGAAACCGAGAGCAGGCCGGCCGGCCCTCGCAGGCGCCGTCGCGTCCATCAGGGCGACGCTCTGCTCCTCTTCACTCTCCTCGCGCTTCGGCGCCTCTCGCTTGGCCTTCTCCCACTCCAGTCGAAGCTTGACGTAGTGTTCCTCTACCATCTCGCGCGCCGCGTCGGGCGCAAACATGACTATGGTGTCCGTCACGCGGAGGACCGGCGGCGCGATGATCGACCTCGCGAGGCCGGCGTTGTCCTGCAGTCCTCCCATCACGACGAGGAGCAGCAGCACACCCGTGAAGATGCTGGCCATGACCAGGCCAAGTATGCCCCCCGCGAGCCTGTCCACCCATCCCAGCGACGCCAGCTTGAGAGCCTTGGCGATTATCCGGCCGACGACGCTGACGAGGATGAGCACGACGACGAAGACGAGCAGGAATCCGAGAATCGCCCGGCCATCGTCGCCTATCTGCAGGCGCGAGAACAGAGTGTTGACCACCTCCTCGTAGTTGGCGGCCGCGATCACGATGCCGAGCACGAGAGCCGCTGTCCCGAAGATCCCTCGCACGAACCCGTTGGTCAGCCCCTTAACCAGACCGACCGCAAGGATGATCACCATGATGATGTCTACCCAGTTCATGTTCCCTCCTGCGCTTACTCCCCTGCCTGCGCGGACTCTTAGCCGCGTCACGCTAGCATCGCACGTCAACCCTGTCAAGCGAGCTTCCGGAGGCTCCTGACGCTCTTCCGGTAAGCCCAAAGCAGCGCGAGACCCGGGTCCGCGGGCCTCGCGAGAGGGCCGGTTCGGTATCCCAAGGACGCATCGGCCGCTATCTGAGCACGAGGGCCTTTGAGACTGCCTGCTCCCGGCCGCGTTCGAGTACGAAGAAATAGCAGCCGGAGGCGACCGCCTCGCCCGCGCTGTTCGTCAGGTCCCACTGCCGGACGTGCCGCCCGGGCAGGAGCGGGCTCTCCACCAGACGCCGCACGAGCCTGCCGGCCACGTCGTAGACGCTGAGCCGCGTCGGAAGCGCGTCTGCCTGCGCATCGTCGTCGGACAGTGTGAAGGCCACGGAAGCCTGCCGTGTGATGGGCTGCGGCCACACACCGGCGAACGCGGTGCGGAAGCCTCCCCCGACCCCGGGCGAGGTCGTGCGCGCGGAGGCGACCGTCCTCTCTACCCCCCAGCTTCTCCACACGATCTCGTAGATGTAGCTCCGTCCGGGTGCGGCGGAGGCGTCGGTGTACGCGGTCGTGCTCGACGTCAGTGGCTCCTCCGAAAGCCTCACCCTTTCACCGCCCTCCTCCGTCCGCCAGAGCTCGTAGCTCACGAGCGGCAGGACGGAGTTGACCGGGGGATTCCAGCGGAGGACCGGCAGCCCGTTAAGCTCATCGATGATGAGCGCTATCGACAGGTCGCTCCCCGGTTCTGTCGACACTCCTATACCACGTGACTGCCGGCCCTCACACTTCAGTGCGTCGATGGGCGCGATGTAGTAGCGGTAGTCAGTCGCGCCCACAAGGTCTGGGTCCGTGTAGAACACCTCGTCGGTGACCGTGACGAGCACCTTCTCCTGAGGGTTCCCTACACTGTCCACCTTCGCACGGTAGACGCTGTAGGAGCTGGCGCCGTCGATGGCGCCCCACGTCAGGACGACGGAGTCCCCGATGGCCACCGCGTTGGCGGAGTCTACCTTGTGCTCCGGAACGACGCCCGTGCCAACCAGCACCTCGCCGCTCTGCCAGTTGACCTCCAGGACGGTTCTCACGCCGCCGAACTCATAGAACTGCCCGTTCCACGAGTGGATGTCGTAGTAAGCGCCTTCGAGCGCGACGTTCATGACCCACAGGCATGGGTTGATGACGGCGATGCCGTTGTCGAAGCGCCGCATCTTGATGAGCTTCCTGAGATCGGGGTCCGGCGGGACGATGCCCTCGTACACGTACACGTCCTCGGCACGCCCCAACGGCTGTCCCAGATCGATGTCGTAGTACTCGAACCACCACTGCTCGCTGTGGCCGGGCGCGTCGCAGGAGAAGTAACCGCTGCCGAAAACGAGCGTGCTGGTAAGCCCGAGCAGGAACTCCCTGTAGAACTCTCCGTACGTTACCGGCCCGTCGGGCGTCACCTCACCATCCCATATGTAGTTGATGATATTGGTCGTCGGCTGCCTGTACAGCGCCTCGAAGGCCAGGTACCCGTGCTCCTCGTCCATCATGTTCTCGTACCAGCCGCCGTGCATGTTCGGGAAGTTCTCCCGCGTGTCCCCGTCACACACGTCGTACAGTGTGTTGTTCCCGTTGGAGACAAGCAGGAAGTCGTCCCCGACGAGGTCGCGAAGCCTCGAAATGCACTCGCGCATTCCGAGACGCCAGCTCTCGTTGAGTACCTCACCGTCCGCGGCGAAGCCGTCAAGGTCGTGGTCTATGGGATAGTCGAGGTAAGCGTCCAGCCACGCGATCCTGTCGACGCAGTAGTCCAGGAACAGACCGTCCCACCGTCCACCGCTGTAGATCCGCTCGGCCATGTACTCCGGCAGCCACTCGCACAGCCTCTGACCCTGCCCGTTGGTCGGGCAGTCGAGAGTCATGTTCATCATGATGTGCCCGGGACCGAACAACAGGAGCTCGCCCTCGGTGTTCAACATCCACCAGCCATTCGCATCGAGCGCCGCGGAGAGATCGGCGTTGATGGGGGGCTCAGTGAAGCCCTCGCCGTAGCCGACCGCGAAGTGTGCGATCAGCCGGGTGTCCGGACTGAGCGCCCGCAGCTCGGCGAGCTCGGCCTGCTGGATGTCCTCGGCACGCTTCGCCAACACCAGGACGTGCCACCGCGAGAGCACTTCGAGGTCCGCCTCAGCAAGTGAGCCAAAGTAGATGTTCGCGAGGCGCGGGTACGAATCAGCGGCGCCGGCGTCGTACGCCGCGCCGACAAGAAAAGCCGCAGCCAGGGCGACGACCCACACGACCAGCACAAGCCGGTGCCCTGCCCCGATCTGTCTTGTTGCTGCCACCGTGACCGCCATCCGCCGACGTCTCCCCAAGGCCTTAAGGCCCTGCCGCAGTGACATCCAGGGGTTCGTGTTACATACCACAGTGCAACATCTATGCCATTGGGCATGCACGACATCACCTCCTGGAGCGCTCGGGAGCGCCGCTCAAGACGCAATCAGTCTCGAACTGACTGGGCGGGGAATCGGGATGCAACATACGGAGTGAGGACCCCGCCCATCCCCCCTGGGACGATACCGGGAGGGGGCGCGCGCGTGTCCCTGGCCTGGATGGTGCCGGGGGCCGGAATCGAACCGGCACGAGACGCTAGGCCTCAACGGATTTTAAGTCCGATGCGTCTACCAGTTTCGCCACCCCGGCAAAAAGTGAGCCGGCGGCCGGCGCCAGGACGGGACAACCTCCCGTCCTGCAGTAACCAGACCACCGGCGTACTTACTGGAGGCGGCGACCGGATTCGAACCGGTGCTCAAGGATTTGCAGTCCTCTGCCTTACCACTTGGCTACGCCGCCTCATGACGACGACAGGGGCGTGTGCTGACCGCCCCTGCTCATCGCATTCTGGAGCGGGAAACGGGGCTCGAACCCGCGACATCCACCTTGGCAAGGTGGCGCTCTACCACTGAGCTATTCCCGCGTAAGTTCCCGCGTAAGTTCCCGCGAAGAAGGAGTATAGCCTCACCCGAAAGGGGTGTCAAGACGAAAGGGTGACTGACGGGGGCTATCCGGCCCTCCGCCCTCAAGATCTGACCGAGACGGCCCTGGCCCGCCCGTAGAGCTCGACGTACTTGCCCGCGGACGCTCCCCAGCTGTAGTCGAGGGCCATCCCGCGGCTCACCAGGCCCTTCCAGACCTCGCTGTCGCCGTACGCCGCGACCGCCCGCTCGATGGCCTCGAGCATCGCTGCCGCCTCGTACTCCTCGAAGACGAAGCCGGTTCCCGTTCCCATCGACGGGTCGAAGTCCAGAACCGTGTCCGCAAGCCCCCCGGTAGCCCTGACGATCGGGACGGTCCCGTAGCGCAGACTGTACATCTGGTTCAGTCCGCAGGGCTCGTAGCGGGAGGGCATCAGGAACATGTCCGATCCCGCCTCGATAAGGTGGGCCAGCTCGTTGTTGAACGTCAGGTGCGCCGCGACCCGCTCCGGATGCTCGTCAGCGAGCCCCGACAGGAACTCGTGATACTCCTCCTGCCCTGTTCCCAGGACCACGAGGGTGGCGCCCGTCCTCAGGATCGCGTCCGCCGCCTCCTTGATGAGATCGAACCCCTTCTGGTCCGCCAGTCTGGACACCATTCCTATTACGGGAACAGCTGTGTCACCCGACAGGCCGGAGCGCTCCAGCAGCTCCCTCTTGCAGACGCCCTTGCCGGCCATGTCCGCGGGCGAGTAGCGCGCCGGTATCAGCGTGTCCACTGACGGGTCCCAGACGGAGTAGTCGACGCCGTTCAGTATCCCAAGGAGCCTCCCGCTGTCCCGCTTCTCCGCAAGCACTCCCTCGAGGCCCAGCCCGAATTCCGGCAGGCTGGAGATCTCTTCCGCGTAACGCTCGCTCACCGTGTTGACGTAGTCGGCGAACTCGATTCCCAGCTTGAGCGTGCTCACCGTGCCGTTGTACTCGAACGGGCTGCCCGGGACACACCGATCCTCCGAGATCCCGAGCGCCGGCAGGAGTTCTGGTTCGAACTGCCCCAGGTAGCCCAGATTGTGAATACTGAAGATGACGCCGGCGCTTCCGATCCCGGGAGCGTCACCGTAGAACTCGCGCAGGTAGACCGCCGCCATGGCAGTGTGGTGGTCGTTCAGATGCAGCACACCGGGCTTGAGTCCTAGTGCCACCGCCGCCTCCAGGACCGCGCGGCTGAACAGAGCGTATCGCTCGACCTCATCCGGGTACCCTTGTCTGGTTCCGGGATCAACGTAGATGCCCTCCCGATCGAAGTAGCCGTCGTGCCCGATGAGATAGACGGTCACCTCATCGCAACCGGGCATCAGACCGCGCCAGATCTCGACCGTTTCATCCCGTTCCCCCATTGGTACGGCCAGCGCGCCCGGATCACCGAGCCTGGTGAAGCCGAACGACTTGGCATCGACGGACCTGTACTTCGGCAGAAAGACGGACACTTCGTGCCCGAGTTTGGCCGACGCCTTCGAGAGCGCTCCCACAACGTCAGAGAGGCCGCCGACCCTCGCAAAGGGCGCGACCTCCGCGGCCGCCATCAGTATCTTCAAGCCTTGATCTCCCCCTTGGAAACCTCGACCTCACGCAGATATCTCGCGGCCTCCTCGGGCGGCATGGGGTTGATGTAGAAGCCCGACCCCCACTCGAAACCCGCCATCTTCGTGAGCTTCGGCATTATCTCGATGTGCCAGTGGTAGTACTTCAGGCCCGTTTCGCCGCTCGGCGCCGTGTGCACAATGAAGTTGTACGGCGGGCAGGAAAGCGCGCTGTTGACGCGCATCAGTGTCTCCTTGAGCACCTCGGCGAGCTGCGGCCGCATTCTGTCGTCCATCGCCTCGAAGGACGAGTGATGCGCCTTCGGGAGGATCCACGTCTCAAATGGGAACCGCGCTGCGAACGGAGCCAGCGCTACGAAGCTGTCGTTCTCGCAGACGACGCGCGCCTTCGTCCATTCCTCCTGAGCGACGATATCGCAGTAGACGCACCTCTCCTTGTAACTGTAGTACTTCTTGCTGCCGGCCAGCTCTTCCGTCAGGCGCTTCGGGAGGATCGGCAGGGCGATCAGCTGGGAGTGCGGATGCTGAAGTGACGCTCCCGCGGCGTTCCCGTTGTTGCGGAAGACCTGGATGTACCTGAACCTGCTGTCTCTCTGAAGGTCGAGCATCCGCTCCTGCATCGCCTTGATGACGAGAGCGACGTGGTCGACCGGGAGGTCGGCGAACTGCCGGTCGTGCTCCGGTGTTTCGATGATGACCTCGTGAGCGCCGATGCCGTTCATCTTGTCGTACATGCCCTCGCCTGCCCTGTCCAGGTCTCCCTCGATGGACAACGCCGGGAACTTGTTCGGGACAACTCGGACCTTCCAGCCGGGCGTGTTCGGAGCGGTGCCGGGGGCTCGGTACGCCATCACCTCGGGAGGCGTCTTGTCCTCGTTGCCCTCGTCGAACGGGCAGAAGCCACTCTTCCTCTCCTCGGGTTCGGTCGCGAAATCCGTCGGTCGCTTCCCGCGCTCGGTGGCGATGATGACCCAACGGCCGAGTACCGGGTCTTTCCTCAGTTGCGGCATTCGTCTTCCTTTTGGTGCCCGAGCCCACACCCTCGGTGCCGAAGTGGCGGCGCGCCCGGGTGGCCGCTGCCGCCTTTGACGTAGAAGCTACAAGCGTTAGCAGAACGAGAGCGCGCGGTCAAGCCGCCACGTCCCCTGTGTGCCGCCACGTCCCCTGATCACCTTACGACCGTTCACCCACGACGCGGACGCCATCCCTTCTCAAGCCCGCTCTCGCTACTTCCCGTCCCTAGTCCGGAGGGCCGCAACGATGCGCCTGACGTCGCCGGCCCGGTCCTTTGGTACTACCAGCGTGGCATCGGCCGTCCTGACGACGACCACACCGCTCATACCGAGAACCGCCACGGTGCCGCTCTCCGAGTACGCAACGCAGTCGCTCGAGTCCATGACCAGCGCGTCTCCCCGCACCGTGTTGCCGTCGTCGTCGCCCGGCCATATCCTGGCGACCGCCGGCCACGCCCCGACGTCGTCCCATCCGAAGTCGGCCGGGACCACGAGAACTCCGTCGGCCTTCTCCATGATGCCGTAGTCGACGGATATCCCCTCGACCGACTCGTAGAAGCGAACGAGCTCGTCGTCGAAGCCGGCTTCACCCAATCCGCACGAGACCCCCGCGAGCGCGGCGACCACGTCGGGAAGGCGCCTCTCCATCTCCGTGAGGAAGACGTCAGCACGCCAGATGAACATCCCGCTGTTCCAGAAGTACCCACCGGCCTCAACGTAACCCTCCGCCCGTTCAAGGTCGGGCTTCTCCTCGAACGACTCGACGTCGAAGACGCCGTCAAGGCCGCAGGAGCTTCCGGCTCTGATGTAACCGTACCCCGTCTCGGGCCTCGTCGGCCGGATGCCGAGCGTGACGAGTGCCCTCTTCGCCTCCGCGGCGCCAACAGCCCGTTCTATCGCGGCGCGGAAGCTGTCGTCGTCACCGATCACATGGTCTGCCGGAAGCACGACCATGATGGCGTCGGGGTCCTCGGCAGCCAGGAGCTTCGCCGCGAGCGCGATGGCCGGAGCAGTGTTCTTAGGGCTCGGCTCGCCGATGATCCGGTGAGCCGGAATGGGAGCGAGCTCCTCGACCATCCTACCTTTGAGGGCCCCGCTCGTCATCACGAGTGCGTCCGGCAGCGACACGAGGGGCGCTATGCGCAGCAGGGTGTTGCCCACCAGGGTGGACTCCCCCGTGAGACTGAGGAGCTGCTTCGGCCTGGCCCTGGTGCTCATCGGCCAGAGCCTCTCGCCCCAGCCTCCCGCCAGTATCACCGCGTGCGTCATCAGGCCCTCCAGCGCTCAGGCTCAGTACGATCTGTCGAGGCAGTACGCCGCGATCTCGTCCAGCATCGCCGTGTCCCCGTCCAGGGCGCCCAGCGCCTCACGGGCCCGCGAGATCAGTCGACCCGCCGATTCCCTCGCCCCCTCAACGCCGTGGACAGTAGCGAACGTCGCCTTATCGACGTCCTTGCCGACGTCCTTGCCGACCTCCTCGGGGTCACCCTCCGCGTCGAGGATGTCGTCGACGATCTGGTAGGCCAGTCCGAGGCTGCCCGCGTACTGCCTCAGCCCATCCAGCCCCTCGGGCGCCGCCCCCAGCAGCGTGCCACCGAGCGTGGCGGCCACCACAAAGAGCGTTCCCGTTTTACGTGCCTGGATGTACTCGAGCGTCTCGTTGTCGACGTTGCGGCGCCCGGCGATCTCGAGATCGACGTGCTGTCCGCCCACCATGCCGTACGACCCGACGGCCGTCGCGAGGTCCCGCACGGCCTTCGCCACGCTCGGACCGTCCGCCCCTACGTCCACCCCGTTGTCCGCCACGAGCTTGAACGCGTGCATGAGAAGCGCGTCAGCCGAGAGAATGGCGGTCGCAACACCGAAGACCCTGTGGGTCGTGGGCTGACCGCGACGCGTCGTGGCGTCGTCCATAGATGGGAGATCGTCAAGCACGAGCGAGCAGCAGTGTACGTACTCGACGGAGCAGGCCGACTTGACGATCTTCGCACCGTCGTGGCCGAGCGCGCGGGCCGACGCGTGGGCGATGATGGGTCTCAGGCGCTTGCCACCGTTCAGCGCGGAGTACCTGATGGCCTCGTGAATCCGCTCGGGATACTCGCCCTCATCGGGAAGATGCCGCTCGAGTTCCTCATCGATCTGTCGACGTTCCTGCTCGAGAACAGTGGCGATATCCAAGATCACTCGCTCCTCGACGTGCGCGTGGCCGGCGTCTCTAGAAACC
Source organism: bacterium (assembly GCA_025782345.1). Taxonomy (GTDB): domain Bacteria; phylum Joyebacterota; class Joyebacteria; order Joyebacterales; family Joyebacteraceae; genus JALGZG01. Next base: position 17,658 of record JALGZG010000033.1, read on the forward strand.
TCTCAGCAGTGTGTAGTAGATGGCCTCGGTGTGCAGCGTCACTCCGTCCCAGTCATATGTCTCCAGCACGTGACGCCTGGCCCTGTCGCCGATCGCGTGGCACTTGTCGGGGTTCTCCAGGAGTCCCGCCAGCTTCTCGGCCAGGTCGTCGGCGTCGCCCTGCCTGAACGTGGCGCCGCAGTCCCCGATGACTTCGAGATTCTCGGGAATGTCGCTGGTCAGACAGCAGTTGCCGAAGCTCATCGCCTCCAGGAGAGCGATGGGAAGGCCCTCTATGTCCGAAGGAAGCACGAACACGCGGGCGTTGGAATAGAGCTCGTCGAGAACGTCCCCGTACACGTAACCCAGGAAGCGGACGCCATCTCCGCCCTTCTCGTGCAGGAGCTCCACGTAGTCGGTCGAAAAACTGGTCCCGCCCGCCACAACCAGTTCCACGTCCGTGTTCATTCTGGCATACGCGTCGAGAAGGTAGTGCGCTCCCTTCTCGGGAACCAGCCTTCCCACGAAGAGGACGTAGTTGCCGGGCTCGAGCCCCATCTCGGTGATCTTCTCGGCCTTGCGAACGTGCGGAAGAACGGTCCCGTTGGGAATGTAGGTGACGCAACTGCCGTGCACCGTTCGGAAGTGCTCGCGCAGCGCCTTGGATACGACGATGGTCCTGTCGGGGTAGTTCGCTGCCGTGTACTCGCAACGCTTGAGCACCCACGTGGCGAAGCGGCCCCACTTCTCTCTCTGCCAGTCGAGCCCGTGGACCGTCACCACCGACCTTGCGCCACGCATATGCGGCACGCCCGCGAACAGGGACGGCCCCAGCGCGTGGAAGTGCACGATGTCGTAGTTCTGAGATATGATGTGAGGTAGCGCGAGGGCGCAGTGCGTTGCTGTATCAAGGTGCTTGGTCCGCACGCTTGGGATGTTCGCGATCCGGATGCCCCGATAGTTGCCCTGCATCTTCGTGTAGTAAGGGCGACAGTAGACGGTCACCTCGTGGCCCCTCTCCACCAGGCGTGTCCCCAGTTCCTCGACGTGACGCTCTATGCCGCCGTAGGTAGCGGGGATGCCCTTCTGTCCCAGCATCGCGATCTTCACGCCATGACCCTTTCGTAGATCGCCATCATCTTCTCGTAGTGACTGTCCGGACCGAAGTGCGTCTCGATCCTCTCCCGAGCCGCCCGGCCCATGCGGATAGTCCGGTCCGGGTCGTTCCACAGCGTGAGCAACAGAGCAGCGAGTCCGTCGGCGTCAGCGGGTTCGAAGATCAGCCCCGACTCCCCCTCAGAAACGAGCTCCGGAATACCGCCCATCCTCGAGCCCACGACCGCCTTGCCCTGGGCGAACGCCTCGTAAACCGTCAGCGGTGAGTTCTCGAAGCTCTCGGAGGGAACCGCTACGAAGAGGGCGCCGCCGACTAAGGACCTGAGTTCCGCACCCTCCCTGTAGCCCACGAACTCGACGTTCGAAAGCTCCTCGGCGGCCGCCGTCCTCTCGAGACTCTCGGCCAGCGGCCCCGCACCCACTATCTTCAGCCTGACCGCTCTGGCCTTCGACAACGCGGCGAGGAGCGTCTCGAGTCCCTTCCCCACCGACAGTCTGCCGACGTACACCCCGTAGCCGTCCGACTCGTACCTGGGCTCGTACTGCTCCAGAGCGATAGAGTACGGCAGATGGACGATGCGGTCCTCGTCCACGCCGTGAGCTATCATCCGTGTTCTCAACTGCCGACTCGGCGCCACGAACAGGTCGACGTTGCGAGCGTAGCTGCCGAAGAGCTTGTGGACGTAAGCCTCCGCCGCGACCAGCGCGCTCGAGGTCAGCGAATCGCGCATGCACCGGTTGAGAACCGCGTTGTAGTACCGCCACGTGGCGCAGCGCTCGCACGTGGCGCCTCGCACGAACATCTGATAGTTCGGGCACACCAGCTTGAAGTCGTGCAGCGTCTGTACGACCGGAACACCCCGGGACTTGAGTCCGTAGAGGATCGACGGCGACAGCTGATGCGCGATGTTGTGCAGATGAGCGACGTCCGGACCGGTCTCGTCGACGAGCGCCTCTATCCTCCTCTTCGCCTCCCGCGAGTACAGTATGCGGGCCGCGGCTCTCGCTCGGGCCGCGAGCCCGTCGCTCTCGTTGAAAGCCTCATACGAGACAAAGTGCTCGGCGAACTCGGTCGCTTCGTTCTGCTCGTGCTGCATCGCGAACGGGACGACCGTATGCCCCCGTGCCGCGAGGATGCGATTGAGCTCGAAGAAATAGCGCTCGGCCCCACCCTTGACGAAGTAGTACTTGTTCGCGGCGAGAACCTTCATGCGTCGCCCAAGCTCCCCTCAAGGACCTTACAGCTTGTCATCGGTCCACCGAAGTGTCAAGCCCCATGAGCTTCGCCCCGACTATCCAGGCACCCGGGCGGAAGGGCCGGCGCCTCATGGGAGGAGTAACGGTGCAGACCATCCAGCACTGCTCCTGACAACCCGCCACTGCGGGGACCACCTCGCCCGCGGATGACTTTCTGATCTCCTTGAAGCTCCCGTCCCTGATGTTACCCATCCTGACGCCCGATACGTTGCACGGGTACACGTCCCCGAACGGGTCGAGGTAGAAGTGATCGACTCCGGCGCCGCACGGCAGCCTGCGGGGCTTCCGGCGAACGTAGTCGATGAGCCCCCGCGTGTAGTACGCCCTCGCCCAGTCGCGCGGATTGCACGACGCGAGTTCCTCGCGCATGATCTCTGCGATCTCACCCACCGCCTCCTCCGACGTGGGCCGGTCCAGCTCGTGCGCGCCAAAGAAGATCGGCGAGCTGTGGGCCGCGCTGGCTATGAAGCGGACGCTCAGCTCGTCGGCGAGCGTCTTCACGCGAAGGAGCTCGCCCGGGTTCTTCTCGGACGACGTCGCCGCCAGGCCTAAGTCTCTGACACCGAGGCCCCTTAGCCTTCTGACCGTGTCGAGAGCCGTATCGTACGCGCCTTCGATCCCGCGGATCTCGTCGTGCTTCGCGCCCACGCCGTCGATCGAGACCCTGACGGCGATGTGAGTCATCTCCGCCATCATCGCCTCGATACGTGAGGGCATGAGACCGTTGGTCGAGATGACCACTCGCGCACGCGGGCAGGCCCGCTCGATCGCGGAGACGATCTCGACGAGGTCGTCGCGCAGGAAGGGCTCCCCGCCGCTGACGTTGACCGACCGGAGCGACCGTGGAAGCCAGGCGTAGTCGGACGGCGCGATCTCCTCGTCAGCTCTGGGCTCCTTCTTCCATATGTCGCACACGGTGCACCGCGCGTTACACCTGTATGTGACCGCAACCACGCAACCGACAGGGCCCGCCATCAGCGCCCCTCCGTGCCCGTGGGCTCACCCAGAAGGGAGCCGTACGCCTTGAGAAGCTCCCTGCCGGTGTGTTCCCAGGAGAGCTCTTTCTCAATGCGTTCCCTGTTCCGGCGCCCCAAGGTCTCTCTGAGCTCCTCGTCATCGAGGAGCTGGATTATCCTCTCGCCGAATTCGATCTCGTCGTTCGGCGCGGCGTACAGCGCTCCGTCCTGCGCGGAGAAGCGGCTCTCCTTCAGGTCGAAGGAGACCATGGCCCGTCCGAAGACCATGTACTCCAGAACCTTGTTCATGGTCGACACGTCGTTGAGAGGATTGAGAGGGTCGGGACACACGCAGAGATCGGCGGTCGACAGGTAGCTCGCCACGTCGGCGTCGGAGACACGCCCGGTCATCTCCACGCAGTCCGAAAGCCCCAGGTCGTCCCTGAGTTCTCGCACGTTCACGAACGAGTCTCCCGAGCCTATGAGCGTGAAGGAAACATCCTTCCGCTTCACGACATCGACTACGTGGCGGATGGCGCGGAGGAGATAGTCGACTCCGTCCTGAGGCGCCATGACTCCCAGGTAGCACACCAGGAACTTCCTCCCCCTGCGAAGCGCCGGCTGCGGCTCGACCGGTGTCATAAGGGACGCCTTCGGGCCGCTCCTGACGACGAAGATGTCGTCCTCGGGAAAGCGGCCGACGGTCGACGCGTGCTTCTTGTACGACACGTTCGTCGAGATGACCATGTCGGCAGCGCGGTAGGTCGCCAGCTCCAGCATCCTCAGAAGACCGAAGTAGACAGAGCGGGTTCCACCGAAGCGTGAGAGGTAGAGCTCCGGGCACAGATCGTGCTGGTCGTACACGAACTTCGTGCGGTGGAACAGCTTGAAGAGGCAACCGATGAGAAAGAACGTGTCGGGCGGATTGCAGGCGTGTATCGCGTCGAACCCGCCCTCTCTCCACACCCTTATCGCCAGCTTCAGGCTCTGGACCCAGCAGTAGGGAAACTCCCACGCGTAGGACAGCTTCGACGTGGTCGGAGGAGGCGACGGGTAGCGATAGATGCGTATTCCGCCGAGTTCCTCATAGGATTCCGGGTACCCCTTCCCCTGGGGGCATATGACGCTGACCTCGTACCCGGCCTCCTTGAGCGTCGTCGCCTCCATCCAGACGCGCCTGTCGAACGGAACCGGGAGGTTCTCTACGATGATGAGTATCCGCTTCGTCTTTCCCACGTTCAGCTCCACCCCCACAGAGGTTGGGTCCGCGGCGATCGCCCACCTACCACGCGATCCCGATGTACTCCCCGCGCGCCACCGACGGGTCGTCCACAATACGCACGAGGTCGACCAGCACCTGGTCCTCGCGCATCTTCAGAGGGACGTCCCTGAACTCGGCCGCGCCGTTGGCAATCACTATGACGTCCGATCTCCCGATCAGCTCGTCGATACTGCCGGCCTTGAGACTCTGGGCATACGGGAGCTCGTGTTCCAGGAAGCCCAGGTTCGAGCCGAAGAGCTCCTCCCAGTCGATGTTGCGGTCGTAAATGCAGAGTTCGTAGCCCTTTCCGATGAGCGTGCTCACAACCTGCACTATCGGGCTCTCTCTGAGGTCGTCCGTCTCGGCCTTGAAGCTCATGCCGAGCACCCCTACCTTCTTCCTGCCCGTGCCCCGGATGTAGTCGACCGCGCGCTTGATCTGAAGTTGGTTGGAAGGATCGGCAGCTGCGATGACCGGACACGGCACGCCGTTCTCCTGGCTCATCCTGACGATGGCCCGCAGATCCTTCGGAAGACAGGACCCACCGAAGGCAAAACCGGGCTTCATGTAGTAGGGCGACAGGTTGAGCTGGGTGTCGAGACAGAAAATGTCCATGACCTTGTGGCTGTCGGAGATCCCCAGGACCTTGCTCAGATTGCCGATTTCGTTCGCGAAGCAGACCTTGAGCGCGTGGAAGCAGTTGTCGGCGTACTTGACCATCTCGGAGACCCTGATCTCCGTCCTGACCGTCGGCGCGTCTATCGTCTTGTACAGCTCGGCCAGAACGTCGCCCGCGCGGCTGCCGGGCGTGCGCTCGCCGATCACGATCTTGGGAGGGTGGTAGAAGTCCTGGACCGCGGACGCCTCACGCAGGAACTCGGGGTTGAAGCACACCCCGAACCCGTCGCCCTCCTTCTTCCCGGACTCGCTCTCCAGAATCGGAAGGAGCTCCGTCTCCACTGTGCCGGGAGGGATCGTGCTCCTGAAAACCACGACGTGGAAGTCGTCCTTCCGTCTGATGACGCCGGCCAGCTGCTGGCAGACACGCTTCGTGTACTCGAGGTTCGGGTGTCCCGTCTCCGTCGACGGCGTCCCCACGCACACGAGCGAGATGTCCGTGCCCATCACGGCCGCCTCGTAGTCGTCGGTCACCGTCAGCCGCCCCCCCTCGATGCCCTTCCTCACCAGCTCCGGCAGTCCGGGCTCGACGATGGGACTCCTGCCGCTCCTGATGAGCTCGATCTTCCTGGCGTCGATGTCCAGCCCGACAACCTGGTGGCCGAGTTCCGTGAAGCAGGCAGCCGAAACACACCCGACGTACCCGAGGCCCAAAACGCTGATTCTCATGGTCTGGGTTGTGCTCCTCTCGTTCCTCTCGCAGACAGGATGTTCGCGACGGGCTCGTGGATGACGTCCGACCCCGCCTTCGTCCATTCGGTGATGTCGAAACCCCAGGTCTCCGTGCCGCTCTCACGGTCCGTAACGAACCCGAGGGTTCCCGAGAAGCGCCCGTCCGCAAGCGCGGGACCGGGCGCCCCAAGCAAAACTCTGTCCAGTCCCTCTGGGAAGGCGATCTCGAAGATCGCTCCCCCGCTCCATTCTCCCGTCAGGCAGTCGACGTCGACGGCGTTCTCCCCGTCGAACGGGACCACGGCCGTCAGAAGGGTCGCCGGCAGTTCGACGACGCCTCCGGCTACAACGGCCGGCGCCGCGTCCTTCCGCCCGAAACCCTCGGAAACCCACCCGCGCGGGGGCGCGTCGGCCCCCTCGATGATCTCGGTGGTCATACCGCCGGGGAGCCAGGTCCGGAACTCCACGGCCAGCCCGTCGTCCGAGCCGAAAACCAGTCCGTCACCCGGCCCGCGAGAGAACCCCCGGGCCAGCTGAAACGTCGCGTCGATCCGGTGGCGTCCTTCTCCCTCCAGGTGGTCCACGATCAGCCAGTAGCCACGCTTCCCGAAGAGAACGGACCTCCTGTGCCGCACGCCACCGGCCGCGCAGTACCCGTCGTGAGCGCCCTCGAAATAGTCAAACCCTCGTGTGGTCGCCCACGCGATCTGCTCCGCGCGTGCCCTTCTGCCCCACATGAACGGCCCGAGTATCTCCGACTGGTTCAGACCGTCGACGCTCACCGTGTTGTGAGCGAGCGTGCTCCTGAAGTGGTCGCGCCAGAACGCGTCGCGGTGATAGCAGTAGGTTCCCGGGTCCACCAGGACCCACCGCCCGAGGTGCGACACGGACAGCGACAGGCAGTCGGCGTGACCGTGCGCCGCTATCGACAGGTAGCCAAGCGGCCCGCAGTCGATGACACCGTGGTGCTCGTCTCCTCCGGCCACGAAGTAGCCGCCCTCCGCGAAGAAGCAGGACGCCGATGCCGCTTCATCGACAGGCTCACGCCCGTTGGCGCGCCGACCGACCAGCTCATTGACCGCGTCCGGACCGAACAGCCAGAGCGCCGGCGCAAGGTCGGTCTCGAAGGAGAGGCGGCGCGGCATCTCGCCCGCTGCCAGCGCCCCCGCGACGACGGCCTGCGCCGCCTGACGACCCGCGCTGTCGGAGAGCGCAAGGACCCTGCCCCCGTCGCCGTCGCCGACACAGGGCGGGACGCCACCAATTCCTGAGACGTCGCCCAGGAATCGGGACATCCTGCCCATGGTCTCGATACACTCAGGAGCAAGTGACGTGCCCATGGACGCGGTCGCGGCCACACCGAGCAGGCCGAATTCCAGAACGAACGACTGGTACTGGAATGCCTGCTCACGTGTCACGCCATCCGCGCTCACCTGTGCGATCAGCTCCCTCTCCAGCACGCGCAGGCCCACTCGCGACAGCTTCTTCGCGCAACGGAGAAACGGGAACTTGGCCCCAGTAACAAGGAGCCCCGCCGCCTCTCCGATCAGGTGGTTGTTCCGAGAAGAGGCGTAAACTGATAGGTTATCAGACAGATGGCCCGCCTGCAACGAAACGCTTGCCGCGACAGCAGCGGCGTCGCCTTCCAGGGCCCCATCGGCCCCGATGAGGTCCAGCGCCATAGCCCACGACATCAGGCGAATCGCAACTTCCAGCGGACTCGACCAGTTGATGCCAAATAGTGGTGGGTTGACGTCGATCCACGAGACCATGTCCCGCCACACACGCTCCGCAAAACGTGCATCACCGGACAGTACGTAGCCCCTGGCCAGAGTAACGAGGTGATGGTGACGATTGACCTCCCAGACGTATCGCGGGTCCCCAAGCCCCCCCGTCTCGCGGAAATCCAGGTCCGCCCAGAATTTCAGCGGCCACCGGCCGCCCGAGACAGGATCTCTCAACCAGTCGGGAGCCTCGCCGATGTCGATCGTGGTCCATCCGAAGGCCGCGATGCCTCCCTCAAGCACCGACTCGGCCGCGTCGACGGTCGACTCCCGCTCGGCGCCCAGCTCGCTGAGCGCCGACGACAGCGCCGGGACGTCCCGCGCGCCGGCGAGCAGCCTGCCGCGACCGCCGGCCAACTCACGCTCGAGCCACGCGCAGGCGGAAGCCTCCGGGACCGGACCGGCCAGCACCGACCCCGCGGAGAGCATCTCGCTCTGAGCGGTGGGCGTGTGGGAACGCTGCGCCCTGTGGGCGATGCCCCTCACGACGCGAAGCCCCACCTCGGCGGGGCTCATCGCGAGCAGTCTGCGCACCTTCCACATCCGCTCCGCTGGGTTACCCATGCCTGCCCCCGTCCGTGAGCAGTTCGTCCATCGTCGCCTCCAGCGCGTCCACGGCGCGGTCCCACCCGTAGTGCGTCTCGACGTAGGTCCTGCATTGCGTCCTCAAGCGCCCGACCGCATCGCTGTCCGAGAGCCATTCCAGCATCGCCGTGATCCCACGCCGTATCGCGTGCGGCTCCGTTCCGGCCAGCAGAAGCTGGGGGGCAAGCCTGCCCAGGATCTCCGGGGTAGCACCGATCGGCGTGCCGACGGCCGGCGTACCGCACGCGAGCGCCTCCAGCGTTACCATCCCGAACCCTTCGAACGCCAGCGACGGGAGCACGAAGAGATCGGCCGCCTGGTAGTACCTGACCAGATCGCTGTCCTCGACGAATCCCACGAACGTCACGTTGTCGGCAAGCCCTTCGGCGGCCACCACGCGTTTGAGCTCTTCCTCCATCCTCCCACGTCCCGCGATGACGAGAAGGACCCCGGGGAACGAGGACCTCACACCTGCCAGCGCCCTCAGCAGATTCTCGACGCCCATCCGCGGCACGAGGCGGCGCGCCGTGAAGATAACGGGACGGTCCCTCGGCAGGCCGAGGGACTGCCTGACCGCCGCCCGGTCCGCGGCAGGATGAAACCTCTCGAGATCGACGCCGCCCGGGATCCTGATGACCTTCTCCCTGGCGAACGGGTAGTAGCTGGCCAGCTGCTCCCTGGAGAAATCGCTCAGGACGACAATGCGGTCGGCGCGTTTGAGGCAGGACGTTTCGGTGCGCCTGGCGAGCCGTCCGAACAGAAGCGACTCCAGCGGCTTACCAATCGACCGCTCGGCGCCCTCCAGCTTCAGCTCTTGCCAGAATGAGGCGTGGAACGTCATGAGCTCGGGCGTGGTCTTCGCCCTGGGAAGCCTGAGGTACGCGTAGTACGGGAAGTAGTGGTGCGGCATCACGATGTCGAACGAGGTAGAGTCGAGCAGTCGTGACATCACGCGACCGGAGCTGTGGAGGGCGTCGCGCGTCCGTCCCCCGAAGCGCCGGCGGCTGTCCGCGCGTCCATATCGGTGCACCGTGAAGCCGAAGAGATCCTCCACATCCGGTGTGCCGGGCTGCGTTCTCTGGCCGACCATGTGAACCTCGTGTCCTCGCGCCGCGAGCCGGCGCATGGTCTCGTAGGCCACGCGCTCCACCCCACCGACGCTGTCCGGGTAGAAAAACTGGTTGATGCAGAGGACCTTCACGCCGCACTCCATCCCTACGTCCGGCCTTTCTCTGAAAGCAGCTCGTCATAGACGTCGAACACCGCGGCCGCGCATGCCTCGAGGCTGAACTCCGCCTCCACCTTCCGCCTGCCCTCGAAACCCATGGCACGCGCTCGCTCCCGGTCACCCAGCACATCGACCATGGCGTCAGCGAGACCCTCGACGTCCCGCGGACTCACCAGAATGCCGGTCCTCCCGTCTTCGACGGCCTCGCTTATCCCGCCGACGTCCGTGGCTATGACCGGACGCCGCGATGACATCGCCTCGAGAATCACGAGCGGCAGGCACTCGTCATCCGATGGGAGCAGCAGCACGTCCGAGGCGGCCAGAAGCCGTGGTATGTCGCGGCGGAAACCGACGAAGAGCACGTGGTCGGCAATCCCCAGCTCTGCGGCCTCCGCTCGGAGTTCGCCTTCCAACTCACCGTCCCCGGCAAAGATCATCCTGAGATCGGGCACGCGCGCGGCTGCCAGCTTCATGGCTCTCATCGCGTGGTTGTGACCCTTGCGCGCCGCGAAGCGTCCTATGAGGATCGCCACTCTGTCGTCGGGCGAAAGCCCGAGCTCGGTACGGACGGCGACCGCGTCGATCTCAGAATCGAATCTCTTGACGTCCATGCCGTTCCGTATCGCGACGATTCTTTCGGACGGCACGCGGTAGTTCGAGATCAGCAAGTCGCGGCTCAGCTCGGAGACCGCGATCGTTCTGTCCAGCAGCATGTTGGTGCACCGGACCAGGAACGTGATGATCTGCCGCCCCATCGGGAAGTGCGAGTCAGGCAAGAGAGCCAGATGCTCCGTCGCCACCACTACCTTCGCGCCACTCAGCCGCGCCGCCACGACCGCGGGCAGACAGTTCCGCGGGTGGGTCTTGTTGATGTGGATCAGCTCGAAACCTCTGAGAAGCCTGCGGGCGATGAAGTACCCTAAAGGATTGAACTCCTTGGTAGGACGATACCGCTCTACCGGGTAGCCAAGACGCTCGAGTTCCTCGATCCACGCGTCCACATCCGGCCTGTCGGCGCAGAACACACGGGGCCGGACCCCGGCCGCGCGGACGCTGGCCAGAAGCTGCATCAGGTAGACTTCAGCGCCCCCCCACGCCCTGGCGTCCGTGAAGAACGCTATCGTATCCGGCAGATGACGCAATGACACACTCCCCTCAGGATTCGATCCAGGGACTGC
>JALGZG010000344.1 GCA_025782345.1 bacterium
GCCGGGGCGCCGTCGAGCGCCACCCACGAGATGAACGCGAGTTCGGGGTCGCTCGCGAAGTCGTAGATGACCGGCGGCGCGGTGTCGACGGCGAAGCTGGCTTCGAGCACGCACGCCACCTGGTTGTTGTCGAACCTCCGCTCGGCCTCCCTAGTGGTGTAGTCGAGCATCTCCTCCTGGGTCCGCCCGGGCTCGTGTCCTTCGCCGGGCGAGATCGCCACGTCGATGATGTTGGGGTCCCTGTCCCTCCCCCCTTCACCGTCCAGACCTCCGCCGATCTGCCACTCGCTGGTGGTGCCGTTGACCCAGCGGATCCCTCCGAGGTTCTGGTCGTTCGTATCGCCATCGTGCGACGACAGACAGACGATGATGTCCCAGGACAGGATGTCGTCGTTGTCGTCCGTGTTGCCCGGGTCAAGCCCGAGCAGAGCGCGGTCGACGCTGACGTCGATGTAGTTCTCGATGTGGTCGTCACACATTGAGATGTCGCTGTCGTTCTTGTAGAGGTCCCAGCTCGCCGTGGAGTTTGAGCTGTTCGAGACGACGAACCACTTGCCCCAGCCCTCGGCAGAGATACCGTAGTCCCAGGCGTCGACTGTGGCGATGTCGACGTACCTGTTCGGGAAACCGCTGGTCGCGCCCTCTCCTTCATGCGCATCTATGTAGATGTCGAGCTTCTGCAGGTTGAGGTCGGTCCGATTGGGATTGTCGCACGTCTGTTGGCTCGGCTGGGGCGCACCCCAGTCAGCGGCCGACGGGTCCTGATGATAGACCAGGTCGCGAATGTGCGTGCGGAAGACGATGCGGTCGCCGTCCGCGAATATCTCGACTCCCGTGATGTCGAACGACCCCGGAAGGAACACGAGATTCGTCGGGTATTTGTAGTAGAGGCCCTCGATCTGTTCGCCGGGATGATCAGTTCCTCCGTTCGGCCCGTGGTCGTCGAACTCCGGGTCGTCGAACTGGCGGATCGCGGTCGCGGGGTTGTTCGCGTTGATGTCGATGTCCAGCGTGGCGGCAGCGATGTTCTCCCCGTCGCGAGCGGTGACCGTGACCGTGTGATCGCCGTCGGATGCGGATGAGGAAAGTACGTCCGACGCAGTGTACACGCCGTCGCCCGCGGCTGCATCCGGATCGACCCCGTCGTCCGCCATCCGGACGAACCTGTCACCACCGATGTCCGAGAGGTTGAGGAACACGTCGCCGATGCCCCCGCCCGTGTCCGTGACCTGGACCGTGTATGCAACGAGGTCCCCGGGCTGTGCCGGGGAGGGGTCTGCATCACCGTCGGAGAGGGCCGGCGCCAGGCCTTCCGTCCTGAGAACGTAGGTCTGGTAGTTCGAGAGCGTGACCGTGTTCGTCGCTGTGTCCCACCAGTCGCCGACGTCCGGCAACATGTCGTGCGTGGCGTCGTGCGGAGCGGAGTCCAGGGCGGCGTATTTGACGGCGTCCGGGTCTCCAGGGACCTCCTGCATCGTGTAGCCCTGGACGCGCACGGTGTCTCCCACCGACACACCGATCGTCGAGAGCGGAATGCGGAAGTAGACGTCCCACTGATCGTGGTCCATCTGCCGGTCCTGGGCCTCGACGCCGTTCACCCACGCGTCCTCGTTGACCCAATCGCCTGTGTCCCAGTCGTGGAACTGCCAGGCTTCCGTGCCGACGTGCCACCGACGGAAGTCCGCGTAGCTCTGGTCATAGAACTTGTAGGTGAAGGCGTAGTCCGGAAGGAGCGTGTGTCCGTAGGTGATCGGAAAGCGGAACGGCTCCGTCGGCGCTCCGGCCACATCTCCATTGGCCTCTATGCAGATGCCCAGGTGCGCGCCGTTCCACTCGGAGTCGAGGATCAGGCTGATGATCAGCTCGTCGGCGCTATTCGAGATCCTGAGCACCGTGAGGTCCAGCCCTTCGTCGCTGTTGTGGTCCGGGTCCGTTTCCGGCGCGACCTCGTCCATGGCCTTGATGGTCGCGTCGATGGGCACGTAGATGGTCTCGACCTCGATGCCCGTGGCGGCGCCCGAGATCTCAACGGTGCCGTAGGTGCTTCCGGCTTCGATGTCGCCCGTTGCCCAGCCGGTCCCGTCCGTGACTATCGGCGAATCGATCGAGGCAAGAAGCAAGGGCGGTGACGCCGCAAGTGCTATGGACAGGTCCCCAAGCGCGACGTTGTTGCCCCAGGCGTCGACGACCTGCGCGCTGAGCGTCGACAGGTCTCCGGCTCTCAGCGCTCTGGGATCGGGCTCGATCTCCACGAAGGCCGCCACGTCGGGCGTGATCTCGATGGTCAGCTCGTCCACCTCGAGGTTCGGGTACGCCGAGCCCGGATCGATGGCGGCACTCACGTAGACCGTGCCCATGACCGTCCCGGAGAAGTCGACCGCGAACTTGCCGTCCGCGTCGGTCTCGGGCGAGGGCACACTGAATCCTCCTCCCACGCCCGATGCGGTCATGTTCGCGATGATGCCCGGCACCTGCGCTGCGTTGTTGCTCGCGTCAAGGAGCTGTCCCGATATGGTCGCGACGCCCACGCCGGCCGCGATGGTTGACACGTCCGTGGACAACGCCAGCCTGACGGCAGCGGGCGGGGCGATGCCGACCTCGAGCACACCCTGGAGCGTGTCACGCAGCGCAGCGTTCGTCGCGAAGACTCTCACGACCTCGATCACATCGTCTGCCGTCAGGAACGGCGCCCTGCCGTCGTCGAACATGTCCGACGTCAACGTGGCATCCAGGAGGGGCACCTCGCTCGTGTCCGCGAAGACCACCGTGCCCGACGGATCATAGGCCGGGTCCAGCTTCGTGGCGCTGAGCACTATCCCGCCCTGGGCGTCGTAGTCCCAGTAGGCCACTCGGTCGCCGTCGTCGCGCGGCTCCACCCACGCACGCGCGTAGTAGTAGATCCCACTGTCCGGCAGACTAACGGTCGTCCCGGCACCGTAGATGCTGTTCCCCAGGGAGTCGGAGAAGCCGTACTTCGTTGCAACAACGACAGGAAGAGTGAG
>JALGZG010000385.1 GCA_025782345.1 bacterium
TTCGACGCCGTGCCCTCGAGTTCGACCTTCAGCCAGTGACTCAGGTTACCCAGCTGGTTCCAGAAAAGCCTGTTCGCGGTGCCCTTCGTCACGTAGACGTCGCAGTCGCCATCCTCGTCGAAGTCAGCCCACGCGGCGCCCCATCCCGAACCGTCATCACTGAGCGGGGGGTCCGAAGCGTCGGCGAACGACCCCGTCCCGTCGTTTTGGAACAACCTGTCCGGATCGTTGTGGTTGACGACGTGCAGGTCGAGGTGCCCATCGTTGTCCGTGTCCACCCACGCGACGGCCATGCCGTCATCTGCGTCTGCCAGGAGCGGGGACGTCGCGTCGGAGAAGGCGCCGCCACCGTCGTTCCTGATGAGCCTGTTGGTGCTCCACATCTTCGTCAGGTAGAGGTCGAGGTCGCCGTCGTTGTCGTAGTCGCCCCACGCGGCGCCCATCGTGATGCCAGAATCTGCGATGGCCGGAACCGTCGCGTCGATGAAGACACCGGCACCCTCGTTCCTGAAGAGCCTGGACGAGTACACCGACCTGGTGAGGTAGAGGTCCTGGTCGCCGTCGTTGTCGTAGTCCGCCCAGGCCGCCGTGCGTCCCCTGCGAGCATCGTCCAGGGGCGGCAGCGTGACGTCCGTGAACGTCCAGGTGGGCGGGCCACTGTTTCTCAGGAGCCTGTTGGGTCCGTCGTTGACGAGGTAGAGGTCGACGTACCCGTCAGAATCGAAGTCGGCCCAGGAGGCCCCGTAGCCCGCGCCGGCGTCCGCCAGCGGGCCCGTCCCTGTGCCGTCCGTGAAGCCCCCTGTCCCGCCGTTCACGAAGAGCTTGTTTGCCCCGTCCTCGTTGACGAGGTAGATGTCGAGGTCGCCGTCGTTGTCGTAGTCGGCCGAGGCCACGGCGGTACCCGCTCCGGGATCGCCGAGAAGCGCCGTGGTAGCGTCGAAAAACACGCCTCCGCCAACGTAGCTGAAGAGCTTGTTGTCCGAATCGTTGTTCACAAGGTAGATGTCGAGGTCACCGTCGCCGTCGTAGTCGCCCCAAGCGACGCCGGCGCCTCGGGACGGGTCCGCGATGACTGGATGGGTGAAGCCCGTCCACGGCGCGCCCAACCTGGCAACGGGCGGCACGACAACGAAGGTCGGGTCCCCCGCGAACCTCATGCACGCGAACTCGCCGCACTGAGGGAAATCCGCGTTGGCCTGGTCGTGGGCGGCCTTGACGGTGTAGCCCTCGTTCATGTAGCCGAAGAGCGCCGTCTGCCAATCGATCGAGCTCTCCCAGCAGTATCCGCAGAACTCCGCGGCCATGCCGCAGTAGCCCACGGTCGTCGTCTCCAACGACGAGCCCTTGCGGAACTCGAACGACAGCGAGTTGTCACCCGTGTCACACATCCCGCCGCAGCTGCCGACGAAGGCGAAGGGCATCTTCCCGTAGCTCGCGATCCAGCTCTCTATCTCGCTCGCGGTGGTCGTTTCGTAGTCCTCGCCACCGACGCATCCGCTTGCGAAGTACGAACTGCCGCCGTGCGCCAGCTCGTAGAACATCGCGACTGTGGTGGACTGGATGCGGGCCTGCACCTCCCACTGCTCGGGCCAGATGATCTCCTCCGTCGAGTAGCCCATCGTGTTGAACCACGTGTCCGCGTTTCCTGACCACGGATCCCACGCGCCGTCGCAGGGGGCGTCGTACTGGGGACCCGTCAGAGAGAAGGCGGCGTAGGGCGGCGGCACGCCCGGGCCGAGGTAGGTAGCCTCGACGGCGTCGATCACACTGACGACCTGCTCGCCCGCGTCGGTGACACTGCGGACGACCCAGCATGGATTCACGGGCGGGGGGTCCAGCGGGAACACATCGGATTCCGGTGAGATCATGTAGAGCCGTGAGAAGAGCGCGTCTCCAACCGCCATCGCCTCGGCCTCTTCGCGGGACAGGTGAAGCTCGGGCAGTTCCTCGGGCAGATCGTCCCTCCAGTGCCCCTTCCGGGCGAGCAGCTCGCCGGTGTCGGGGTCAAGCTGGTAGACGATGAAATCTTTCTCGACGCTCGCAAGCCCAAGCATCCTCTGGTGGAAGTAGACGAGCTTCCCGCCTATCTCGGCCTGGCGGAACTCCTTCCCGGCATCGCCGTGTTCCATCGCAAGTTCCTCGAAGGTTGCTGCGTGTGCACCAGAAAGAAGCAGGCAGGCAAGCGCGAGCAACACGAGCGGCGCCGTCCGGACGATGCGTTTCATCTGTGGTCTCCCCCCTTGTGTATTGTCCCATCCGGAAAGAGAAAGGGGCCGGCTGGCCGGCCCCGTCTCTCACCTCGAACTCGCTACCGTATGTAGACCATCTTCACTTCGTCCTCGCCGACGTCAGTGACGAGGCGCGCGAAGTAGACGCCCGATGCCGCGGGCTGCCCTGAGAGCCGGCGCCCGTCCCAGACGACCGCGCTCTCCCCGCTCGCTTGAAGCTCCCCCTCGCACCGCGCGATCAGTCTCCCGGCCGCCGAGTAGATCTCGACACCGGCGAGCGTCGCGCCCGGTGCTGTGAAGCTCACCGTGGCACTCCCGCTGAAGGGATTCGGAGAGACGCCCGTGATACGCGGCGCATTGATCTCGTCCTCCGGCACGCCAACCCATGCCTCGAGCGCGCAATCGAGAACGGTCCATCCCGTCGTGTCTACGACGACATCGGTGAACGTCTGCGTGTCATACCCGAAGGCGGAGAACTCCACGGTATAGGTCCCGGCCTTGAGCGGGCGCCAGTACCGCCCGTAGTTCGGGTCGGTCGTGCGTGGCGTCAGGTCCTCCGACGTGTTCTCCAGGATCTCCACTTCGGCCACGAGCGGCGCCCGCGCCGCGGAGTCCGTGACGTGGCCGGTGAGACCCGGCCCCGCGGCTCGCTCCAGCAGATAGTACGAACCCGTCGAGACGCGCTCGCAGATGCCGTCGACCCTGTGCCCGCCGGGCTGGCAGAGCTGGCTCAGGATCTCCATTCCGTCAGGGTCCGCGCGCACAGCTCGCTCACTATCGGGAAGATCGTGTGGTGATCCGGCGAGAACCCCTGGAGCGGCCAGTACCACGGGTAGTAGACCAGGTCGCCCAGGGAGCTCAAGGGACTGTGGTAGTTGAGTGAGAAGAGCGGCTTGTGCTCGAGACAGAAGTCGCATATCAGCTGCGTCTCGCTCTCCGAGCCCGCGGACGGACCACGGTAGTACTCGGAAGCGGGGTTGGTGCTTCCGCCCTGGTCCCAGTTGAAGTCGTAGTTGTGATTGATGTCGACGCCGTCGTAATCGAGATCGAACACACCGTTATCGTTGTTGTCGAACTTGTTCTTCCGCCAGATGGTGTCGATCCCAGCCGTGACGATATCGTGACCCTCGGGGTTCAGAATGGGTACGAACCATATCTCGAGGTCGTTGATCCACTGAGTCACCGTGTCGTTGACGCCATAGGCCGCGGTCATCTCATCGAGCATCCACATGATGACCTCGAGACCCAGGACCTCCTCGGCGTGGTGGATGCCGTTGTAGAAGACGACCGGCTCGTCCTCGTCGATCCCCACATTGTCAGAGAGCTTCACACCCCAGATATCCAGCCCGTCCTCCATCGACTGGCCCAGCGTGTCGACCCTTACGATCGCGGGGTAGCTCGCGGCAAGCGCGAGGATCTCCGCATGAACTTCCTCCTTCGTGTGGTAGCGCTCATCGAGCGCCAGCACCTCGGGTGCTGCCGCCAGTACGACCAGTGCGGCGATCACGAACAGGATCGCGGGTCGTAGCGCTGCCTGACTTGCGAATCTCATTTGATATGCCTCCAGGTTGCCTGAGCCATTGCTGCAGTGCCCTTTTGTGCTGTGCTCTCAGTGTCGCTTCCCTGCCATTACCGGCCTGCCCGGCCACTTCATCACTTCAGAAGCACCATCTTGGCCGTGTGCTCCTCCCCCATCGCCGTGAGGCGAGAGAAGTATACCCCGCTCGCGACCGGTTCGCCTGCTTCGTTGGTGCCGTTCCAGACCACCTCATGGCGGCCGGCCTCCACCTCCCTGTCAACCAGGGTGGTCACGCGCCGTCCGGCGATATCGAAGACCGCCAGCTTGGCCTCGGTCGTTGCGGGCATCGAGAACGCTATCGTCGTCACCGGGTTGAACGGGTTCGGCCGGTTGCCAAGAACCCGCACGCCCAGCGTTATCTCGTCGTCGATTCCCGTGGAGAGATAGCCGTCAGGCGGGTCGGTCGTGAATTTGATCGCCCTGCCGTTCGCGAGAGGCGTCGCGTGATCCGGATACATCATGAAGAAGCTGTACTCCAGCCCGTCGGTCTGGTTGAGATTCTCGATGCCGACAGTTGCGCCGTTCGCCGTGTCTGAGTTGGCGATGGTGTGGTACTGGAACAGGATCTCGCCGTCGCCCGACTCGGTCGGATACACGTCCTGGTCGTAGAGGATGAGTTCGAACGTCTGCTGGTAGGGCACGAGGCTGGTCGTATCCACATAAGTGGTCTGCACGCGGCTCCACTCGACCGCGAACCGACCGCTGCCCAGGTTCTTGTAGAGCACCTTACCACCGGCGTTTGGATTGAGGTCGTCCCAGAAGGGCGCGACCATTCCGGCCGGCCCCAGGGACGAGCCGATGGGCGTGTTCCTCGGCTGGGTCTCCCACTCGGGCTGGGACCCCATGCCGATGTTGCCGTTGCTGCAGACGCCGATGGTGCCGAAGTCCTCGCCGCAGTATCTGAACGTGAACGGCAGAGCGACGTCGACCATGTCGTCGTAGCCCATGCCGAGGTCGGTGCCGCTGCCGCCGTGTGACGGGTCGAGCTCGACCCAGGAGTAGGTCGGGGCCTCAGCATAGCCCGTGTCCATGTCGTCGTAGCAGTAGTAGCCGTGCACATCGGGCCCGCCGGGGTCCGTGGTCGTGACCGTTCCCACGACCAGCGGGAAGACCACGAACTGCGAGAGTCCGTCGTCGCCCGTGAGATCGATGGCCAGCAGAAATTCGTGCCCCACGGCGACGTCGGCGGCCGCTGTGACCTGGAACGTGTTGCCGGAGTTCGAGGCCATTCCGCTCGCCGCAATGGTGCCCCAGTAGCCCGTGTCGTCGCCGGCGGTCAAGCCGCTGGCGGGCGCACGAAGCGTGCCCGAGACCGAGCTCGCGCCTCTTGGACCCTCGTTCGCCAACGTAACGGTCAGCGTGGCCGTCTCACCCGGATCCAAGACGCCGTCGCCGCTGATGGTCAGCGCATAGTACGCCATCGCCGGGGCGCCGACGGTGACGCGAACTTCGCTCTCATAGGTCGCGCGAGTGCCGTCGGCCGCCTCGAGCAGGAACACCAGTTCTTCGCCGTCCGGGCAACCGCCCAGCACGTCGAACACGAACGACTGGCTACCCGACGCTGTACCACCACCGGAGATGTTGCCGTAGGACGCGGTCTGCGGAGTCGCCACGTCCACCCAGGACGAATGCTCCAGGACGTCGAACGAACAACTGACGCCCGAAACGGTCGCGGTGCCGTAGTTCTTGAGTGTCACGGAGAGCTCGATCGTCTCACCGGGATTCACCACGCCATCGCCGTTGCCGTTGCTCAGTCCCGAGCTGTCGTCGTCAATCGCGTGGCCGTAGTACCCGACGTACCCTGCAGGTGTTCCGACCGCGGCCTGGCCC
>JALGZG010000241.1 GCA_025782345.1 bacterium
AGGGTCATGCGCGTCTGCACCGACGGGTACCAGTTCAATCCCAACGAGAAGTTGCTGAGCCTGCTGTCGACGGTGTCGGCCTCCGTCAGGTCAAGCATGGAGTAGCGCGCGACCACCTCCCACGCCCCTGCCCCCTCGTGCTCGAGGAAATCCGTGGAGGGCACAACAGGGGAGAAGCTCCCCGATTCGATCGAGTAACCGCGATGTTCGCGCGTGATGAAGTAGCCCGCCTGAGCCGACACGCCCCACATCGTCGTGTTGTCGGGTCCGCACGATTCGCACGACGACGTCCCGTCCGCCGGTGGGGTCGCGCACGCTCTCGAGTAGACACCCTGGAAGTGCAGCGGCCCGAAGCTGCCGGCGACCTCGGCGTTCCCCAGATAGAGACGCTCGGCCTGGATGTCCTCAAGCGTCTCGGGGTCGCGCGTGTCCACGAACCACGGCGCAAGGTTGACCTCCGGCCTGGTCCTGTACCTCACACGTTCCCCGGAGGGTACCCGGGTGCTGAACGCCAGCCCGGCGTGGACGAAGTCGCCGGAGTTCTCCTCGAACACCGGCAGCGCCGCAAGCCTCGCCGTCAGCGCGACCTTCCCGACTCCCACTCTGTTGCCGTACTCACCGACCTCCTGGAACAGCCCGACGGCCCACTGCGCGCGGCGCCCCAGCCCCCTGTTCTTCAGCATCAGGCCCATGTTTCTGCCCGGAGCGAACACCGTCGGAAGACCGAATTCCATGAAGGAAACGAACCTGGATGATGTCTCCTCCTCGATGCTGAAAGGCTCACGGAAGTGACCTAGGCGTATGTCGCCGACGTACGGCATCTCGCGGAGTTCCACATAGGCATCTCTGATGATCGCCTGGCCGGATCGGAGGTCGAAGCTGAGGCGAGCCTCGTGGTGCTCACCGAGGGCCCTTGTTGCGGAGAGCCGCACCCTCCTGAACTCGGAGCCGTCGTGCATGTCCCCGACGTGTTCCAGCAGGGCCTCGCTGGTGTGACCCCAGGCAAGCCAGTCGAGCATGAAGGCCGCCCCGAAGCCCGTTCTCTCGACCCCGGCTGCCGGGGCCGAGAGCAACAGGCTCACGATGAATGCCAGTGCGACCGCCCGGCTCTTCATGGACTATTTCCGTCTGCCGCCGCCCGACGGCCGCGAGCGGGAAGGAGAGGGCGAGCGTGAGGGAGAAGGCTTGGAAGAAGGCTTGCTCGATCTCGCCTGGCTCGTGCGCTGAGTGCCGCGGTCCCTGGACTTGCTGCTGCGGTCCAGGCTCTTGGAAGGCTGCTGCTTCGGCGCCGACCATCCGCTCTTGTCGCGCTGCTGCCAGGAGTTGTCCTTCTTGCGGTAGACCTTCCCATCCTTGCCGGCGTACACGTCATTGGGTCTGTTCGACTGCACCGGTCTCTTGGTCGGGGTCGCCGTGGCCGGTCTTGTCGTCGGTGTCGCCGGTCTTGTCGCCGGAGTCGCCGGTCTTGTGGCCGGTCTTGTCACCGGAGTTGCCGGTCTTGTCACCGGAGTCGCCGGTCTTGTCGCCGGTCTTGTCACCGGAGTCGCCGGTCTTGCGGAAGCCATTCGGTCTGAGCCTGTGTGCTTGATGCCCTTGTCGCGGGACTTGTAGACGTTCCGTCCTCCGTAGGGCGTTGGTTTGCCTGGCCTGTTGCCCGGCGGCCTGTGGCCCGGTGGCCTGTATCCCGGTCTGTATCCCGGGCGGTAGCCGTGATGATACCCGTGGTGATATCCGTGGCGGTACCCGTAGCGGTAGCCTACCGGGCCCCACCATCCGCCGCAGTAAGGCCTTCCGTAGCTCACATGAAGCCACCCGAAGCTCACGCCGACCGAGAATCCCCAGCCGGTGTACGGGTTCCAGTGGACCCCGTATCCGTACGTCACGGGTCTGGGATAGTAGTACCTGCCGTACCACGGCCGGTACCAGTACCCGGTGCCGTACACTACGCAACCGTGATAGACGTGCGAGCCGCCGTAGCCGGGCAGATAGCCCACATAGACGACGTCGGGCGTCGAGTCGTAGATGTACACGTACTTGACGTTCTGAACGGGGCAGTCGGCCGGGATGTCCTGTATCTCGTCGGGCACCGATGTTGCGACCTCCCACGGTCCCTCCGGCCCGCGAGAGACGAACCAGATGGCCTCATCGCAGCAGTAGTATGTGCCATCGACAAGCAGCACCGACTTGCTCGTGTTGATGGCGTAGGCAATGTTGTCCCCGCACCTCTCGAACTGAGGGTCGCCGTCGTACTCGACCGTGACGGTCGCCGTCTTGCGGTCCACCTCCGCCGTCTGCGGGATCGAGGTCTCGAGCACGGCCTCCCTCGCTTCCTGCGTGCCGGCCACGCTCGCGCGCACGTTGGCGACCTCCGAATCCGCGGGTATCTGGGCGAAGCTCTCGGGAACCTCATCGGGAGGCACGTGCGTCCACGTGCTTCCCGTCATGGCATCGGACGCGTACCAGCGTCCCGCCACGAGCAGGTAGTACTGCTGCGTCGCGATATCCATGATGACGTCGCTCTCGGTGTTCCGAATGTAGAGGAGGTCCGTTCCCTCGACTGACGCAAGCTCCGGCTCGCCGTTGATCTGGATGAGCTCGGCCGGCTTCGTGCGGACCAGGATCTTCGGAGCGGGCTGGTCTCCCTCGTCATCCTCCGGAGTCGTCTCCTGGCCCTGCTCCGCCTCCTGTTCCTGCTTCGCTACCTCTTTCGCGACTGCCGCCACGTCCTTCGGCAGGTCCTCCGCAACCACCCAGTCAGCCGTCAGGTCCGGAGCGACGTACCAGTAATCTCCGCCCTTCAGGAAGTAACGCCCGGTCCCAGCGTCCTGCAGGATGTAGAACGGGCTGTTCGCCACGTACTTGAGACCCTCGTAGTCCAGGTCGGCGAGTATCGGATCGCCGTCTATCATCACGAGAACGGTTGGGGAGGTGACCACGATCAGCTCGGGGGCGTCGTGGTTGAGGCC
>JALGZG010000229.1 GCA_025782345.1 bacterium
CCTCTCATCCTGTCGGACGACGAGCTGTACCACTGGGTGTCGTCGATCCGGGCCATCCCCCACGTAGAGATAATCCGCATCACCACTCGTTCGCCCATCTACACGCCATCGAGGGTGACGGAGTCGCTGGTTGGCATGCTGGCCGAGCACAACCCGCTCTTCATGACGATGTCCTTCGTGCATCCGCGGGAGATAACGCCCGAGGTGGAACGGGGCCTCCAGATGATGGGTGACGC
The DNA here is from genome assembly GCA_025782345.1 of bacterium. Lineage (GTDB taxonomy): Bacteria > Joyebacterota > Joyebacteria > Joyebacterales > Joyebacteraceae > JALGZG01. Next base: position 237 of record JALGZG010000229.1, read on the forward strand.
GGGGATCGTCATGCTCCAGCAGGGACCGCTGCTCAAGGGTGTCAACGACGATCCGGCCGTTCTCAAGCGACTCTACGAGAAGCTCGTTTCGCTCAGGGTGATGCCGTACTACGCGATATGGGGCATCCACACTCCGGGAGCGGAGCACTTTGTCGTGGAGGGCCCGGAGGCGAGCCGGGTCCTTGGTAGCATGGAGAACAAGACCTCGGGCTTCTGCGTCCCGCACCTCATCACGATCGCGAGGGGCGACAAGGTCCGCATGATGGGGTGGTCGCCGGAGAAGGAGCAGTATCACCTCGAGCGTCGCCAGCGCGCCAAGTCCGGCACACCCGCGCAGTTCGTGCCGGCACGGGATGCGAGACACGACTAGAAAACCGAAGCGCGCATCCGACGCTCCTGACCTTTCAGAGCAGTTCTGCGGCGGCGGCCACCCCGGCTGCCGCCGCTTTCCTTTCCTCTGGAACGCGGCCCCATTACGCTGTTCAACATCTGACCCCTCATGCCCAAGTTACTGGCAGCCCCCGTTGCATCGTGCGAGTGGTCCGGTGGCCGTCCTCGTGGGGTTCGCCCCCACGACCTGGATGCGCCCAGTGAGGCCACAAAAGCGGGTTATTGGGCCTTGTCCGCTGGAACGGGTCTTGCTTTATGTCCCCGCAGACAAGTCCGCGCGCCGTGAACCGAGCGCGCAGATGGCAACGGAGCGTGCGACAAGGGCGCGGTTTCACCCCGGCAGCGGCGGTGTGAGCCGCGGTGTCGGCGCGAGAAGGAGAGAGGCCAATGAAGACAGCGAAGTCAGGCATTGGATATGTGGACGTCACGGATTCCCTCGAGGCCGGGCGCAAGTGCGCGGAAAAGGCCATGAGCAACGGGTCCCTGCAGCGAAGCGACTTCACCGTGGCCTTCTGCGGTGGAAACCACGACCCGATCGACTTCCTGAAGGCCGTGCGTGACGTCGTGGGAGAGAGCACACTCATCGGAGGCACGGCGGTCGGCGTCATCACCAACGAGAGATACAGCTACGGGGGCTACGAGGCCGGGGTGGCGGTGGTTTCCTCGGATACCATGCGGTTCGACGCCATGTCGGTCGGCGGACTCAAGGAAAGCGAAGAGGCGGCGGGCGAGGAACTCGGGCGCATGCTCGCGGGCAGGTCCGAAGAGGACGCGCGGGCCATCCTCCTCTTCTACGACTCCGTCAAGTCAACCCCTCCACTCACGGTCAACCTCGCCAGCCAGCTCATCAAGGGTGTCGAGAGAGGCCTCGGCCCACACCACGCTCCCGTGCTCGGGGGGGGGATGATCAAGGACTACCAGTGGAGTGGCTCGCACGTCTTCGCCAACGACTCGGCGATGACGCAGCACGCCGTCGGGGTCGTGATCTCCGGCAACTGCTCGGTGCACCACTCGATCAGTCACGGGTGCGAGCCGGCCAGCGACTACCACACCATCACCAGCATCGACGGTCCGGTGGTCAAGGAACTCGACGGGCGTCCCGCTCTGGATGTCATCGAGGACATCATCGGCGCCGGGGCGGCCCGCGACTGGCAGGAGTATTCGCTTCTGGTCACGCTGGGCGCCAACTACGGGAGCGACCCGTACGGCGATTTCAATGAGAACGAGTACGTCAACAGGCTCATTGCGGCAGCGAACCCCGAGGACGGCTCCATCGTTCTCTTCGAGTCTGATTTCGGGACCGGCGAGAGGGTTCAGGTCATGCGTCGCAGCAACGAGCACATGCTCACTTCGGCCCGCGGGATGTCCGACAACGTGCTGAAGAGCGTGGGCACGTCTGATCCGTTCCTCGCGCTCTACATCGACTGCGCCGGCAGGACCAGCGGATTCTCGGGCGCGGGTGCCGAGGAAGGCGCCATCATCCAGGAGATCATCGGCTCTCAGATGCCTCTCCTCGGGTTCTACTCGGGCGTCGAGATCGCTCCGTTCATGGGCGGCTCGCGCGCTCTTGACTGGACCGGCGTGCTCATCGTGCTTTCGGAGGACTAGGAGTTGCCCGACGCGATCGAGAAGAAGGGCTCTCGAACCGACGAACTCGAGCGCCAGCTCAAGGGACTGAGGTCCCGCCTCGAAAAGCTGGGCGGCGAGATCGTGCGTGCTGACTACAAGGTCATGCACCTGACCCAGGAGGTGCGTCGATCCAGGAATGCCTTCAGCTTCCTGACCGGGTTCCAGTACAGCACCAGTCGTGCGCCCTCTCTGGAGGAACTCTACAGGATCGCCCTCAAGGCCATCGTATCCGAGCTCTGGATGAAGCGCGCCGTCATTCTCGAGCTGAACGACTCGGGGACCTGCCTGCGGCAGACAGCGATGCTGGGCTCGGCCACCAACGACCAGGACGTGTGCCTCACTCTGCCTCCCGACAGCAAGGAAGCGTGGTCCAAGCCTCAGCTGATCAACGGAGAGACGCCGGAAGAGCCGTGGGTCCAGCAGGTGAGGTCCGAGCTCGGACTGCCCTTCTTCGTGTGGATACCCGACACGCGCCACGGACAGATGGAGACCGTTCTGGTGGCGGGCACGATGTCCGAGGACCCGGCCCAGGCCCCCAAGTTGACGGGCCATGATCTGGACCTCTTCATCTCGATGTGCGCCATCCTGTGGGTCGACAGAATGAACCTGCTCGCGCGAGAGGCTCTCGAGCGTCAGGTGCTCTACGAATCGCTTCTCAAGAAGATCTCGTCCATTCTGCTTCAGGACTACGACGCCCCCGCGGCACACCTGAACGAGGTGCTGGCGCGAGTGGGGCGCGCGTGGTCGCTCGACAGAGTGCGGTTGCTTCAGAGACAGGCCGGGGAACGGATCGGAGAGGTCACCCACGAGTGGCGCCCCGGCGAGATACCCGAGACCAGAACCGAGACGTCCGCGTTCGCGCCCGAGGAGGTCCCGAGGTGGCGCGACGCAATGGCGAGCGGCAGTACCGTTCAGATCGATGACGTCCGGCAGCTTTCGCCGGAGGAAGCGGCGCCGTTCACCGTCGCCGGAATCCGCTCACTTCTCCTGATCCCCACCAATGTGCAGGGAGCCGTCGTCGGGTGGACGAGCTTCGAGCGCTGCAAGCCAGGGAAGCCCTGGAGCGCGGAGGACAAGCAGCTCCTCGAGGTCGTCGCGGGCCTCATATCGGGAGCTCTGTCGCGTGAGCGTGAGATCGAGGAGCGGGCTCAGCTCGAGGGCGAGTATCACCACTCGAAGAAGATGGAGGCCGTCGGCCAGCTCGCTGGAGGCGTCGCCCACGACTTCAACAACCTGCTCACGACCATCCAGGGATACGCGCAGCTCTTGATGTCCAAGTTGCCCGAGGAATACAGGGAGCTTCCGGGACTGAACGAGATCGTCATGGCCAGCGAGCGAGCTGCCGCGCTGACGCGGCAGCTCCTGACGTTCAGCAGGCGTGACACCGCTACGACCGGCCCGGTCAACCTCAACGAAACGGTCACGGAGACGATGAAGCTCGTCGGTCGGATGCTGGGTGACAAGATCTCGGTCGAACTGGACACCGGGTCCGACATGGATACCATCGTCGGAGACGTGCAGCAGATCAACCAGCTGATCATGAACCTCGCTATCAACGCGAGGGACGCGATGCCGGACGGCGGGAGGATTACGATAACCACGCGGCAGATGCCCACGGTGGGGCCGCTCGCGCGCCGCTTCACTATCCCGGGCATCGAGTTCTGCCAGGTGCTCGAGATCGCCGATACCGGGGTCGGCATGGACGACGAGACGAAGGAACGCATCTTCGAGCCGTTCTTCACCACGAAGGACCCGGGCCGGGGAACCGGCCTGGGCATGTCGATAGCGTTCAGTGTCGCGCGCCGTCACGGGGGATTCATCGACGTCGAGAGCCAGCTCGCCAAGGGCACCACGTTCAGCATCTACCTGCCCATCAGGCCTGTCGAACAAGAGAAGGTCGAAGGCAAGAAGCCCGTCTGCCTGTCCTCCGGCAGGAACGAGACCATTCTGGTGGTTGAGGACGACGCCGGCGTCAGAGCACTGGTCCGCGAGGCCCTCGAGGCCAGCGGGTACAGGGTCGTGGTTGCCGAGAACGGCCGAGAGGCCCTCGATGAAGCGAGACGGGCGGAGCACATCTCTCTGGTCGTGACCGACGTGGTCATGCCGGAGATGAGCGGCAGAGATATGTGGGAACATCTGACCAACGAGGGATTCGACGTTCCACTCATCGTAATGAGCGGGTTCCCCGAGGAGAAGGATGTCCACAAGCTCTCCAGCTGCGCGTCGACCTACCTTCAGAAGCCTTTCAGCCCTCAGGAGATATCGCGCGCGGTCCGCGCGACGCTCGACTCCTTCGAGGAGCAGCACACGGGAGACGACGCCTAGCTGCCGCCGCGGCCCCGCGGAGCAGCCGTCTCACCAAGGCAGCATTCCGCTTTTGCCCTTGACTTGAGCGTCCACACGGCAGAACAATCTGCGTGATTCATCGATCAGGCGAAGGCTCGCAGCGATCGGCCGCTCGACACAGCCGATCATGGAGGCCATGTGGTACGTGCTGTCGTGAGCGGCATCTGTGGTCGCACGGGCATCCTCGTCGCAAAGGAACTCGCGGTCGCGGATGGTGTGGAACTAGTAGCCGGCGTGGAGGCGAGTGGTCACGCATCCGTCGGGCGGAAGGTCCTTGATGTCTGCGGCGCGGGCTCTCCGGGCGGGCTCGTCGTGGGAGCACTGTCGGACCTCGACCCGGACGCGTTCGACGTTCTCGTGGACTTCTCGGTGCCGGAGCAGGCCAAGCTCTGCGCGGAGTTCACGGCGGCGGCAGGGACAGGACTCGTGGTCGCGACGACCGGACTCACCGAGACGCAGACCGATATCGTCCGTGCCGCCTCGTCCGAGGCCGCCGTCGTGCTCGCGTCCAACACCAGTGTCGGCTGCAACGTCCTCTTCGCCCTGCTCGGGCGCGCCGCCGCTGCGCTCGGTGAGGATTTCGACATCGAGATCGTGGAGGCACACCACCGGGGCAAGCGGGACGCTCCGAGCGGCACGGCGCTTGCGGCGGCCGACATTCTGGCGCGGGCGCGGGGGAAAAGCAGCGACGCCGTTGTTGTGGGCGGAAGATCGGGCCTAAGCGCCGTCCGGAAGCGCGGTGAGATAGGCGTCCATTCAGTGCGCGGCGGATCGATAGCCGGACGCCACACGATCTACTTCCTGTCGGGCCTCGAGACACTCACTCTGGAGCATGTGGCTCTCTCAAGAGAGGCCTTCGCGGTCGGGGCCGTCCGCGCCGCGCGCTTCGCCGCTGTCAGCGAACCGGGGCTCTACGACATGCTCGACGTGCTCGGGCTTCGAGACGCCGCAGACGAAGAAAGCCGCCGGGGGAACGCGGGGCCATGAGAGGACCCTCGTTCTCAGTGCTGCTGTTCATCCTCGCCGCCGCTTCCGCGCTGGCCCTGGGAGGCTGCGGCGGGGCCGAGTACGCGGGCGTCGAGCTGTCGCGGTACGTTCCCGGTGAGTACCTGGACGGCGTGGCCGCGTCGCTCGAGCGCGCCGGCCAGAACGGACCGGAGCTCTTGGACGCCATCACCCGGGCGCCGGTGTCCGACAGAGAGACCCTCGCGTTCCTGGTCGCCAACCTCCCTTCGGTCGACCTCGCCACGGCCACCGCGGACTTCCTCCTTGAAACGGTCAGCCTCAGCAGAGAAGCGCGTGAGCGGTTCCCGTGGGGTTCGACTGTGCCACACCACATCTATCTCCACTACGTACTTGCCCCGAGAGTTTCACAAGAACCCCTGGAGAACTGGCGGGGTCACCTGCTCGAAGAGCTGACCCCGAGACTCGCGGGGCTCTCGTCGATGGAGCAGGCCGCGCTCGAGGTCAATCGCTGGTGCGGTGAACACGTGGGGTTCCGACCAACCCAGCGGCGCGACCAGGGCGTGTTCGAGACCCTCGCGTCGGGCTACGGTCGTTGTGAGGAGATGATGATAGTGCACATCGCGGCGTGCCGCAGCGTCGGCATCCCGGCGCGCGAGGCCTGGACCCCGTACTGGGCAACGTGCGACAACAACCACGCGTGGACCGAGCTCTGGATCGACGGTGACTGGCACTACACGGGCGCGTGTGAGCCACGGGATGCGCTGGACGACGCCTGGTTCAGCGACCGCGTCCGCGGCGCCGCGCTCGTCCTGTCCTCCGTCTACGGGGCCGCGACGCCAGACGAAGACATCTACAGGGCAGAGGAGAGGTCGTCTCTGGTCAACTCCATCTCGCACTACGCGGAGGCGGGCACGCTCTCGGTCGCCGTGACCGAACAGGGCGTCCCCGCGGTCGATGTCCCGGTCACGGTTTCGGTCTGGAACTTCGGCGCCCTGAGAGCGATCGCACGGCTGGACACGGACACCTCCGGCAGGGCCGCCCTGTCGCTCGGCGAAGGCGCGTACTTCGTCTGTGCCGGATCTCCCGGATCTTACGACTGGAGCCTCGCCGACGTCCGGTCGGGAGAGCGCACCGATCTCGGACTTGCACTGGACAGCGTCCCGCCCTTCGAAGGCGAGTTCCGGCTCATGTACGAGAGGGGTAGCTGACATGTCCGGAACCACAACAGGAGCCATCACGAGCGCCCTGCTTCTCCTCTTCGTGATGTGCGGTGATGCTGCTGAACCCACGGGCAACGCCCTCTTCGACGCTGCGGCGCACGGCGAGGTGCTGCTCCTGGCACCGCGGGCCAGCAGAGACGAGTTCGGGCGGTCGCTCGCCGACGCGGGAAGCAACTGGACCGAGCTCGCGAACGCGGTGCGCGAACTCGAAGGTGAAGAGCGAGAGGCGTGCATCCGGCTCGTCAACGGCATGCCGCACCTCGACAGGTTGGAGATGACGGAGGAGACGCTGCTCGAGCACGTCGAGTACGCCTACCGAGCCAGAACCGAGATGCCATACGCGGTGCCGGACGCGATGTACGAGCCCTACATCCTGACCTACCGCGTAGAAGAGGAACCGGTGGATGCCTGGAGGGCGGAACTCTGGGAGCGCTTCGCCCCGGTGGCCCAGAGCGAGCGAACCGCCGAGGCCACGGCCAGGGCCATCAACCGGGACCTGGCCGCCGCGGTGTCCGAACGCGAGAAGGAGCTCTTCGGTCCGCGCCAGTCGCCGCTCCTCACGCTGAGATCGGGACGCGGCACGGACGCCGAGATCTCGATCCTGGCCGCCGCCGCAATGAAGGCGGTCGGAATCCCTTCGAGGCAGGCCGGCGTCCCGGCGCTCGGCTCCGAGGAGGGAGCAGCCAGCTGGATAGAGGTCTTCACCGGCGAACAATGGGTACCGCTGTATCCACTCGAACCGGACGCTTTCGCTGACTTCTCCTTCACCGAGAAAGAGCACTGGCGCAACGTGACCCTCGTAGTTACCCGGTCCGCATTCGAGGAACTCCTGGTCACCGAGAACTACACGGAAGTTGGCACCGTCGAGCTCTCGTTTGTCAGCGGCGGGAAACCTGCCGCCGCGTTTGAGCACTTCTCGATCTCCGTACTGAATCGTGGAGCGCTCGTTCCGCTCGACGCCCTGGACGCCGTTGCCGATGATAACGGGCAGTTCACAGCTACGCTCGGCAACGGACGCTACATCATTCAGGCCGGGACGAGAGACGAGAGCGGCAACCCATTCGTGATGATGAGACATATCTCGCTGACGCCCGGGTCCACGAAGCGCCTCGCATTTGATATCTCCCCGGGCGGGCACGAGTTCTCGATTACCCGCGAGGAACTCGCCCGCTTCGAGGACGCCCTGGCCGTGTGGATCGCTTTCGACCTGGAGGGGGAGCCCAGCAGGCGGATGCTCCCTCTCATAGCATCGGTCCTGGATCGAAGGTCCAAGGTGCTGGATGTGACGTTCGCGTACATGGGCGTCAACCCGGACAACGCCGACGATGCGCGCGAGGCACTCGGACAGACCGCCGTCATCAAGACGGTGAGAGACAGAAAGGAATGGTACTACGTGGACGAGCTGGGAGAACACCACGCCATCGGCGAGAGCGGCGTGGAGCTGCCGGTGATACGGATATATGCAAGGCGCGGCGGCGAGGTTATACTCCACAGTGAGGGATACGATCTCAACATCGAGCGCAGGCTGTCACGCGTCATAGACGACCATCTGCAGGAGCTTCTGGACCAATGACGAGATGGAGAGGAAAGGGATGCTCGAGGCTTCTCGAGATCATCCTGGAGTGTAACGAGCTCAAGGCGATTCCACGCATGGGATGGCGTGTCAGGGGGGTCCGAAACGGGGAGAGCGTCGCCGAGCACTCCTACGCCGTGGCGCTGATCGCGATGCTCGTGGCCGATCGGCTGGACGTCGACATCGACCGCGAGAAGCTCCTCAAGATCGCGCTGCTGCACGACCTGCCGGAGCACATGCTGGGTGACATCCACGCTCCTGCGACGCAGCTCCTTGGAGAGGACGTCAAGGAGGCAGCCGAGCTGCGGATAATCGAGCGCCTCTTCACCAACCTCGACGACGGGGACAGGTATGTGAAGCTCTGGAAGGAGTTCGCCGAGCGCTCCTCGGTCGAGGGGAAGCTCATTCGTGCGATCGACAAACTCGAGATGTTCACGCAGGCGTACCAGTACGAGTGCGCCGGCAACAGAATGCTCGACGATTTCTGGGGCTGGGAAGGCAACATGCGGGACTTCGGGTTCAGCGAGATCCAGGAACTCTACGACGAGCTGATGGAACTGCGGACCCCCGAGGGCCACAACCGCTCGGACACGAGCACGAACGGGGAGAACGATGCGCTGGAGTAAGGCACTGATTCCGACACACAAGGAAGATCCTTCCGACGCCGAGACCACGAGCCACAAGCTGATGCTCAGGAGCGGCTGCATCCGGAAGCTGACGTCCGGCGTGTACAACTACCTGCCGCTGGGAATGCGCGCGCTCCTCAGGGTCGAGGCTATTGTCAGGGAGGAGATGGACGCCGTCGGATGCCAGGAGATCCTCATGCCGGTGCTCGCTCCTTCGGAGCTATGGCAGGAGACGGGGCGGTGGGACGTGTACGGCAAGGAGCTCTGGAGGGTCCGCGACCGAAACGGCCGTGAGTTCGTGCTGGGCCCGACCCACGAGGAGGTGGTGACTGACATCGTCAGGAACGAGATTCGCTCCTACAGAGAGCTGCCCTTCACGGTCTATCAGTGAGCTCCGGCCGCGCTTCGGCATCGTGCGCTCGCGCGAGTTCCTGATGAAGGACGCCTACAGTTTCCACCGTGACGAGGAATCGCTCGACGAGACGTACAAGGACATCTGCGACGCCTACACGCGCATCTTCGAACGCTGCGCGCTGACGTTCCGTCCGGTCGAGGCCGCGACGGGCGCCATAGGCGGCAGCCACTCGCACGAGTTCATGGTCCTGTCCGATACAGGGGAGTCCGAGATCATCGTCTGCGAGTGCGGGTACGCCGCGACGGATGAGAGGGCCGAGGGCGCCGTCGACGCGCCGCCGGTCGACGAGGCATTGGGCGAGATGGAGCGCGTGGATACACCCGGGATGAAGACGATCGAACAGGTCTCCGAGTTCCTGGGTATCGACCCCGAGAAGCTGGTCAAGACCATCATCTACGAGGCGGACGGACGTACCGTGGCCGCGCTCGTAAGAGGAGACCGCGAGATCAGCGAGGCCAAGCTCTCGATGGCGCTCAAGGCCGACCTCGTCGTGCCTGCGGCTCCGGACGTCATAGAGAAGCTGACCGGCGCGCCCGTGGGCTTCGCGGGGCCCGTCGGGGTCGAGCCGCTCGTCAACGTGGTCGTCGGCGGCAACGCGCAGGACGTTCACCTGAAGAACGTGAAACCGGGACGCGACTTCAAGGTGACGGCCTTCCACGACATCGTGCTCATCCGAAAGGGCGACCGCTGCGCCAGGTGCGGTGCTGAGCTGAACTCCTTCAGGGGTATCGAGGTCAGCCAGGCGTTCAAGCTGGGGACGAAGTACTCATCGAGCATGAACGCGACCTTCCTGGACGAGGACGGGGTGGCCAAGCCGCTCGTCATGGGATGCTACG
>JALGZG010000016.1 GCA_025782345.1 bacterium
TCGTAGCCGTCCGCGAACGTCAGGCTGACCGACTCAAGGTGCGGGTCAGTGAACATGCCCCGTGACGCCTCGAGCGTCTTGCCGCGCTCTATCAACTCGGCTCGGTGGGGCGTCACGGCCACCCAGGCGTAGTCGGATGCCAGGAGTTCATCGAGCATCCCGATGTCCCGCAGCTCGTGCGCCTCGGCATAGCACTTCAGAACGGCGTCCGGTGAGTCACCAACGCAGGCCGCCGAGGCAACTCCGGCCACCGAGAGAATGACAAGTGCAAGCGCCGCCAGCGAACGCTGAATCGGCCTGAAAGGACGCACACACATACGCACCTCCTTCTGAGGGGATCTCCCACGCGCGGCCTTCACATCCACCGCAGCTCTCCTGCTTGGACGGCTCGCGCGCGCTGTCATTCACGTTGACGCCACCCGCCAGCCCGCCGGCGCGTCGTCAACTACGCTTCGCGGTCGTCGGCCTCAGCGTCGCGTGAGTCGCGACTGCCGATGAGATACTTGCCCAACCACACAACGCCGAGCGCCCCCCAGGCGGCGCCGAAGATCGCGCGACCGGCGTGGTCGGACCGCAGCACCAGCCCCCCAAATGCCACAGCCGCTATCGCGAAGCACAGCAGTGCGGCCACCAGCAGTCCCGCGGGTCTGCTCCTGTCACCTTTCCTCAATAGTCCTCCCCCGTTTCGTTCTCAGTTGATTCCGGCTGCGGTCGCCCGGCGATACAGCGCCCGAATCCGCGCCCGGGTCGTGCTCTCCAGTGAAGTGCTCCGCTCCACGCTGATGACGACGGTTCGCCTCACGGGACCTCCTGCCGCCCGGTGGCCACCGAGTGTCTCACCACCCTCGTTCCGGCGACGAGATCCCCGACACGCGTTCTGTCCGGGGTCACCACAATGAGAATGGCACCGACAAGACCCATGGTTGGAAGACCGTCGATGACACGCAGTACGTTGCGAATCAGGGACCTGATCAGACCGGCGCGTCCGCCGTTGACATCCACGACACGCAAGTGCATCAGCCGCTTGCCGACAGTCGCACCGCCCAGTCCCTCCAGGAGAACGAAGTACAGGAACATCACCGCAAGGAACGAGAGGCACAGCGGATCCGACACGAACCGTCCCCGAACCCACTCGTGGTCCGACGTCGACATGACCCACGCACCCTTGACGATGCGCGTCACAGGAAAGAACACGCACGACATCAGGACGATGTCCGCGACCAGAGCGGTGAATCGGGACCAGACGCCCGCGTATGTTCTATCGGTTCCGATACTCGTCACTCCCTGCAGGGCACGCGGCGACTCGACGTGCCAGAACGCGTCGCCGGTTACGCTGACCACACTAGCTGCGCGGCGTATTCGAAACGGTGTAGGTGACCAACCACCTCCTCAGCTCGCGCCACTCATGATACTCCGCCCCTTCTCCTCTGCCGGTCACAGACTCAAGCACGTCGCGCTCGCGAGGGAAGTTCTTCACGACATCAAACACGCGGCCGTCCGGCAACGTCCTCCGACAGATCGCGTTCCCCTCATCGTCCTGCCGGTACGGCGTGAGGTCGGGATGGTCACTCGGCAGCATGTCCAGAAACACCACCCGAGCGCCCTCTTCGAGCCGTTCGTGCAGGCTATCCAGGAAGGGCGGGAGCAGCGACCTGGGCACGTGGGACCACCAGTCCGAGGCGAAGGCCCCGGTGAACCCGCCGCGCACTCCCTCGAGAGTGTACGCGTCCGCGGCCTGGAAGTTCACAGCTCCGACCGGACGGTCCTTTGCCTCCGCTCTCCGAAGTGTGCTCTCGTTGACGTCCGTGGCAAGCACGCTGGCCGCCCGCTTCGCCAGGACCTCAGTCCAGTTGCCCGTTCCGCAGGCGACTTCGAGCACATCGCGTCCGGACAGAAGCTCTTCCACGACGGCGACGATCGGAGCCAGCAGCTCTTCCAACGCAGCATTGCCGGTGTAGCCCATGTAGCAGTCGTGCCACGGCGCACGCGCCCCGTAGTACTCGCACATCTTCTCAGCAAGTTTGCGTGCTTCCCCCACGATGTATCGTCTCGCTCCGCGTTCGCTCGCGCACCCGCGCGCATGCGAGCGCCGCCGCCTACAACAGACTCGACCATCTCCTGTCCGCGTAGGCATAGGCCAGACCAACCACCAGAAAGGGCAACAGCGCAAGCGCCACGCCCTGTGCGTCGGGACCCAGCATCGGACGGCTGAACCCGCTCACGAAGGGCACGCCCGCGACGAGAATGTAGCCGGGCACGAGCAGCGCGGCACCAGACCGGTCGCTCCGCCAGCCGATGAGCACGCCCAGCAGCATTGCCAGAAAGGCCACGCTGAAGATGCGCTCGCCGAACGCCCACCTCTCTTCTATCAACCTGTTGACCTCGTAGATGCCTTGCTGGAAGTGCATCACGAGAAGGGCTGTCCCGCCCAGCCGCGCGAGCCAGCGAGCTACGGCTGAAGTTCGTCTGATGGGTCGGTCCCTCCTTCAGATGACGGCTCCATTACCGAGTCCGGCCTAGTTGTATGCCTTGCGTGTCGCTTCGTCCGTCATTGTCCGCTCGAGAATCGGCGCCCACGATTCAGCTTTCCACGTACCCAGTGCCGTGTGCAGCTCGAGGTACTTCTCAGGGATGGGATGTGTTCCAACGACCACCTTCACACCGAGGCGAGCCTCAAGCAGAGCCTTGAACGTGCGGATGTTCGGGCAGGGCGGGTACCCCACAACGAGGCCAGTTGCAAGGTGTATCACATCAGCCCCGTTCGCGACCATCTCATCCCCCGCATACTCGACGTTGCCTCCCGGGCACCCATCGCACGATGTGTACCCGACCAGCTCAACATCCACGTCCTTGTAGATGCTGAACGCGCCTTCCCTGTTCTTCAGTGCCCGGAAGCACTTGCCGCCGGCACAGCGGCGGTACCGGTCACAGATGATGATCCGTCTCATCCCTTTCCGGCTGCAGACACCAGCGGGGTCTCTGCACTCTACGGACACAGGTCCGCGGAGTATCGGTCCAGCGATCCACCCCGGTAACATCGGAACGCACGGCACATCTCGTGAAGCCGCCACGTACCGTCGGTCAGACGATGCAGGACCGCTCGATGCCAGTCCCCTCGGACCGAGTCGTCCAGAAGGCCGTCCCGTGCCACGACAACGACCATCGTGTCGGGTGCTTCTCCTCTGTTCGCCACTTCCGACAGAGCGAGAGAGCGCGTGTCCACATCTCCGCCCACGAGATTCAGAGTCACATAGAGAGCACTCCGCGGCCAATCGAGACCGGCGTCCACTGCCTCATCCACGCGGGAATTCAGCGGCATCACATCCACGTCCCGCCATGAATCCACGGGCACATCGAGCGGATCACCCGCGGGAGGCGGCGATGCGGCACATCCCACTACCAGAAGCAGCAGGATTATCGAATACCTCATCCGGGTTCTCCTCTCGCTGACACCTGACGCGAGGTCTGGAGGCGGCCTGCGGCCTTCGCGCCTCTATGTCCCGGACCTCGAACCACTCTGCCCCAACAAGAGCAACTTCCCCCGCGCCCTTTCCATGCCGGTCCTGAGCTCTATCAGATAGAGACCGGCCGGCAGTCGCGCGGGTGGCGTCCAGTCCAGGAACTCGCGGCCCCGCTCGATGCGCCGGCGGTCGACGAGACGTCCCCGAATGTCGAAAACACAGAGGGTTGCCGCCGAGCGAGTCGGCCGGCTCCAGGTGAGACGTGTGCGCCCGGTGGTCGGGTTGGGATGACTCCGCAGCAGCTCATCAGCGGCGGTCCACGGAGCGACGCCGACCTCGTTGCCGAGGATGGAGAAGGGCGAAAGCGTTTGCGCGACGGCGAGATCGCCACCCGCACTGACCCGCACCTCCAGAAGACACCTGGAGGAAATCTCGCCCGCAACCTGCCACTCGTAGGCGCCGTTGTCGGGGATGCCCAGAGCGACCGGGGTCCAGGGGCCGGCCGGGCCACTCGTCGAGAGGTAGATGTCCACGAGGGCTGGTCCCTGTCCGACAGGGACGGCCGTTGCCCAGCGGAGCTTGCGAATGGAGCCCTGCCTCAGGACCTCACCACCGTCGGGGAAGGTCACCCGCGTCGCCAGCAGGTCCGGGCTCACCCAGGGCGAATAGACCCGGAGCTGATTGCGGTAGAAGGGGAAGCCGCTCTTCTGGGCGAGAACGACGATGTCCGCGCGGCCGTCGTGGTCGCAGTCCCCGTCCACCCGCAGTGCGTTGCCGATCCCGGGCGTGGGCATGGACCAGCTCGTAGCAAAGGTCCAGTTGCCCGCGCCGTCGCCCAGGTAGCAGCTGCCTGTTGGCTGGACGTAGGTGACGACATCGAGTCGGCCGTCGCCGTCGAGATCGCCGAACTGCACCTGCTCGGCGTTGTAGGTGGGCAGGCCCGAGGAGAAACTCACCCAGGTCTCGCTGTCGGGAGAAAGGCGCCAGGCCTTGACGCCCGAGCTGCCGTGATCGATGAGCAGGTCGTCGCGTCCGTCACCGTCGAGATCCCCAACGTCCACGGCGTAGA
>JALGZG010000171.1 GCA_025782345.1 bacterium
AGCGACGACAGACAAGGTGGATTGTCACATCGCCGCGAGCCGGATTCGGGGACACGGCCACAGAGAGGAGGACGCGCCGAGGATCTTCCTCTTGGCCAATCCCTGTGCCGGGAACATGACGGAAGCGAAAGCACTCGTAGCTCCCGTCAGCGAGGGAGTGCGCGCAGTAGGCCCAACCCTCGCTGTCGAACGCAGAGATGCTCGTCAGGCCTCCCCATGTAGGGACGACCCCGAAGTTCCTGACGGTACACCAGGTCACGCCGGCATCGTAGCTCGCGTACAGGGCTACCGTGCTCCCACCGGGGAGCTTCGATACGGTACCAGCATAGAGGTACCCTTGCGGATCACAGGACATCTCCCAAACGTACGCGTCGTTCTGACCCTCAAGCACAAGACGCGTCACGAACAGCGAGTCATCTGCTGTCGTGTACACTGTATTCAACGTCGACCCGCCGCAATCGCTTCCAAAGACCCGCCTGCTGGGAAGGAAAGCGCACGACGTGGGTTGAGCCAGGCAGTCCTCGTCACGCAGAGCGGCCCACGTCTGCCCACCGTCGTCCGAACGGACTAGCTGCTGCCGACCTGGGCCATCTCCGATGGACGCGTAGACGAAATCGGAGAAGGGATCGACGCGGACGAAGTGCACGTGCCTGCAGTGGGAGGAGTACACCTCAGACCAGTGGAGTCCGTCGTCCGTGCTCTTGTAGATGTACGCACAGGTATCGGACCAAGCGCCGCCATACTCCCCCACGTACAGGGCACCAGATAAGTCCTCTCCCATTTTCCACATCCTCGAATTGTGTCCGGGATCGACACAGGAATTGCAGTGGAACTCAAGCGGCTCCGACCAGATCCATGGGACACCGGGCTCGCCCCTGAGTAGCCGACCTACTCGAGAAATCCCGAGGAAGACCGTGCCCGAGCGTGCGACATAGATCCCTCTACAGCCCACCGTATCAGGGAGCTGCTTCACCAACGACCAGCTCGTGCCGAGATCTTCACTCCGCCAGATGCCATAGGCGTAGTACGCATATACGGAGTCGTCCGGTCCCACCTCCACGACCCGAGCCGGAATCGAAACAAGCTCTTCCTCGATGTCGTGCCACTCGCAGTCTGCGACCGCCTGAGTCAGCGTAGCGAAAGACACGAATGCAATCCAGGTGGCTACGACCAGTGCACGTCTCATGGGGAACCTCATCACGCCTCTCCTTGGCTGAAGTCGGCGGAAAGGGAACGAACTGCAGTCCTAGCAAGCTCCTGGTTGCACGACGGCCTGCCTATGTCGAGAACGCGCAGTTGCTCTGACGAGACGGGAAGCGCGCGCGCTATCGCTCGGAACCGGTAGCCGTGCTCGCGCATGTAGGCCGCCTCCCTGGACTTGTCCAACTCCAGGAACGCGTCCGCGTGCCCGTCTGCGGGCTCTGGCACATCATGGTGGTGCAGTCCCATGCGCTCGACTCCCCCAGGTCAACTACTCCGGCTGCCCGCTGCCTCCCGACCGTTCCATATCATTTCAGAAGAACCATCGTCCGACGCTCGCGCGACTCCCCCACCTCGAGGCTGTAGAAGTAGATGCCCGAAGCGACGTCGCGACCGCCCGAATCCCTCCCGTTCCAGACGGCGATATGGTGACCCGCCGGAAGGAGGCCCGATGCGAGAACGGTCACCAGCCTGCCGCACACATCATGCACGAGCAGCTCAACGTCCGCTTCCGACGACAGCGCGAAGCTCACGGTCGTCGTGGGATTGAACGGGTTCGGCGCGTTCTGGTACAGGTTGAACGACGGCTCGGACAGCTCGTCCACACCGGTCGTCACATACATGGCAGCGGCGAACTCCGGCCTGTCGATGAAGGGATTACGGTTCGCCTGCATCGTGTAGACGGTACCGTTCCGCTCAAGTTCCTTGCGACTGACGGGATCGTCGTGGTGCCATTCGAGCAGCATGTTGACCGCCCACGGCAGAAGCTCTGCGCCGTCGGCCATGGCGCTACCCGGCCAGGCGGCGTCCTCCGAGTAGTAGCGTGCGGTCACGTAGAAGTAGGTTCGCGCGAAGTCTCCCTTGTACGCATCGATGGGCTCGAACGCGGGGCCGGAGTAGCCGGGATACGAACAGTTGCCCCGCTTGCTGCCGTTGAGGGACGTCCAGGTCGGAGCGCCCACATCACCGTACGGGTCCGAGGCGCGCTGCCCATTGACGTAGTTGTCCGTCGGATAGAGCATGAACAGGTCCGAGTACATCGGATACACCTCGCCCCCGAACCAGCTGCTGGGCCACGAGTGCTCGCGGTTGTACCCGGTGCCCTCCACACCGCCGACACCGCCCTCGTCGATACCGAACGTGTACTCGTACGGAGGCACTCCCCCCGGGATGTCCGAGTACATGTCCCAGACCTTCCCGTTGGGCTTGTCGTCGGTGCTCCGAAAGGCTATCCACGAGTATTGGAAAGTCTGGACGGTGTGACCGTCGATGATCGCGTGAAGGGCCGCCTGCAGAGACTCACCGAGCAACCCGTCCGCGCTGTCGTAGTAGCCTTCCGGGATGGAGATGTCGACGAAGTCGAAGGAGTAACTCACGCTGTCCATCACGTTCCCGTAGAGGTCAAGGACACCGTCCACCACCAGCGTGTACTCGACCGGAGACATGGTGGACACGATGAGCACAGCCTGGTCGTGGTGCGACGCGTCCCGCGCGGCAGAGCTTACGGTCAGGCCGTCGATGATGTAGTTGGTTGGCGTGCCCGCGCTCGTCTCCTCGACGTCTTCCGAGAAGGTCACGACCACGGTCGTGTCGTCGGCAGCGTAGACCTGGGAGAGTTCCGGCGCCGCGCCGTCGCTCACCCACACTATGTCGCCCGCGTCCCGAGGCTCGAGCTTGAAGTTGTCCTCCCTGTACGCGAGCGGGCCGGTGACGTCGTAGACGGTTCC
>JALGZG010000106.1 GCA_025782345.1 bacterium
GGTCAACCTCAGGAGCACCTTCTCGGCTTCGGCGATGTCCCAGGTGTCCGCGGGGAGCGTGTGCTCGTGGCCCATCGATTTGACGGGCATGCCTTCGTAGTACGGGGTGACCGGTGTGTCGTCCCGCCCCGCCGCCATCATGTGGAGGATCTCGCCCATGATGCCAAAGCGGCGACGCAGCATCGCGACCGGGAACTCCGCCAGCTCGTTTATCCTGGTCACACCCATGAGGCTCAGCGCCACCGCGGTCTTGTTTCCGACGCCCCAGATCTTAGAGACCGGAAGGTCGCCGAAGACTTCCGTGAATTCGCCGGGCCGCACTATCGATACACCGTCGGGCTTCTGGAACCCCGAGCACATTTTCGCCACTAGCTTGTTCGGACCTATGCCTATGGACGCGGTGAGATCGGGGAAGCGCTCGTGCATGTGCGCGCCTTGATCTGTCGGCCGGCCTCCTCGCAGTTGTCCCACGTCCACTCGGTGCCCGTCATCTCGATGAACGCCTCGTCGATGCTGTAGGGCTCGACGATGGTCGAGAACTCCTTGTAGATACGAAGGAGTTCGAGCGACACGTAGATGTACTGACCAGGATTCCCCTCGACAGGAACCGCGTGCGGACACAGGTTGAACGCCTCGACCGTGGACATGCCCGACCTGATGCCGTACTTGCGAGCAGGGTACGACGCGGCCGCGACGACGCTCCGCGTGGTCGGCTTCCCGCAGACGATGACCGGGAGACCGCGGAGCTTCGGGCGGCACATCACCTCGACCGACGCGAAGAACGCGTCCATATCGACGTGAAAGACCAACCGTTCGTACGGAGTCTTTCCGACGCCCGCCCGTCTGGTACGTCTGTCGAGCATCTCAAGGAACCTCTCGGCCTCAGCGCCTCGTCGGTGTCTTCTTCACCGCCTTCTTCCTGACGCGCTTCTTCGATTTGAGCGGCTGGCACTTCGGGCAGATGAAGCTGGATGTGCTGCCGGTCTTGATCTTGACGACCTTCTCACCACAGGACGGGCACGGCTTCCCCTCGCGATACCCCACGAGGATGTCCTTCATCTTGAAGCCGCCGCGCTTCCCGTAGAGGTCGCGCTCGTAGAACGCGCCCCGCTTCCTAAGGCTCGGCTTCAAACCCTTCTGAATGCCATTCCAGAGCGCCTTGATCTCGTCGTCCGTGAGCGTGTCGATGATGCGTTGCGGATGCAGCCCCGCCAGAAAGAGAATGTCGTGGACGTAGGCGTTCCCGATGCCGGCGATGCGCTCCTGGTTCAGAAGGAACGACTTGACCGCGCCCCTGCGCTTGCTGAGCATCCCGCGAAACTCCGCCAGTGTCACATCGATGGCGTTCGGCCCGAGCTTTGCGCTCATCGTGTGCTTGTCGAGTTTCCCCTCCGCCGCGTAGTGCGTGTAGCCGAACCACCAGAAGTTGACCGCGAGCGTGGTGCGGTCTTTGAAGTGAAACGCAATGCGCCACTTCTCCGGCATGCTCTTACTGTCGACCAGAAGCAGATCCCCACCCATGCCCATATTGATGAGGAGATGCCCTTTCGTGGTATCAGTGAAGAGCCACTTGCCGTGATAGGTGGTCCCCAAGAGCTTCGCCCCCGCCAGGGCCGTCGTGAACTTCCTCTTCGAGACGTTCAGACACTTGGGCTGAAGCACCTCAATTTTCTTGATGGTCTTTCCAGAAAGTTCCTTGTTCATCTCGCGTGCGCGCGAGGCGATCTCGGGGAGTTCGGGCACGTCCTCGTCCTTTCAAGTGACACCACCTGAGAGTTGGCGAGTAAGTTTCTCTCTCAGGGTGTCGTGACAGCAGCAGGCGAACCTACTTCTTCTTCGCCGGCGGCTTTACGTACCAGTCCCGCTTCCCCTCGAGGAATCCCCTGACGCCGTTCCGCTTGAGTCTCTTCAGATTCTTGATGTGGGCGACGCCGTGGCCCTTCTCGAGGAACTTGAGCTTCTTACAATCGATGAACTCGTCGCCCAGCACCCCTCTATCCCTTTCCTCTGGCAGCAGGTTCTCACCGCGCAGTAGGGATTTCCTCCGCCATCACGACAGAGCTTGCTGCACCTCAACCTGACGAGCACACCCAGGACCTCGTAGCAGTCGGGGTACTTCTCGAGCGCCTTGAAGAATGGAATGTCCGAGAGCGCCTCGGCGGACAGGTCGAAGCGAACGCGCCGGAGCTCTTTCCTGAGATCTCTCGCCAGATCGGCAACCGTGCCCTCACGCCAGAAACAGTCCGCACAGCACAGACCGCAGTAGGCGACCACGTCCTTCTTCAGCTTGGCCACGCCCTAGTTCCCTTCGTTGAGGTGGATGGCAAACTTGCAGCGATCGTGCCCCTGCAGCACGGATTCCTCGCAGGTGATCTTGACCGGCCTCTCCAGGATGGCTTCCCATAGAGGCTTGAACCAGCCGGTGCCGCAGTTGCAGAACGTCGGTGAAATTTTCTCGCCCGCAAGGATCGCTGCCTTGATGACGGGGCAGTGGCACGCGGACGCTCGCTTCGCAACGGGGTCCGTCGCCTCCTTATGTTTCGCCGCCTCCTGTGGAGCCTTGTCGATGAAGATGACGTCGTCCCCGCGCTCTGGGTCTCTGTAGTACGGCGCTCCCTCGTAGCCCGGGTCTTCCTTAAGCCACGCCATGAACGAATCGAGACCGCCGAGTTCTTCGTATTTGCTCTTGAGCTTACGAATCTGTTCTGCCGGATAGATGTGGGCGCAGCGGCACACAATCTCCCGACGCGTGTCCTCATCGGGGACGGCCGCGTCCAGACGCTCCATCGCGCCTTTGACCCAGGCGACCTTCTTGTCCGTGTCGGATTGAGGGAGTATGTTCTCCCTGCCCTCGAGCACGTCGCGCTTGACGTCATCGCCCGCGAACTGCCCGAGGCTCTCATCGAACCTCGCAAGCCACTTCGGCAGGAGGAGTGGCATCGTGATCTCGGTGACATACTTCTCGGAGTCGTCTCCGTGGTCCATCATGTCCTCTAGATAGAACTCGCGGCACGCGTTCTCTGCTATGCCGATGTGGTGCTCGACGCTGTAGCGCCAGAACTTCCCCCACGTTGCGCCGATACCCTTGTCCTCATCGTCCGAACGATAAGGGCCTCTGTGAATGGTACAGACAACCTGCTCGCCATCGAGAACCCTGCTCGTGACATCGCCCTTGTTCACGGGTTCGGAGACGGGGAAGCAGACCTCGACATCGTACCCGGTCTTGGGGTTACCTCCACGATAGAGGGTGAAGGCCTTTCCGTTGATGTGCGGCCCCACCGCTTCGGCAAGCTTCCCGAAGTTCTTGGGAATCTCATCGAACTGCCCGACGAAATGGATGCTCGCGATGAGCGTGTCGTCGAGTGTCTTCCAGTGAACTGTCAGTTGGTCGTTCGCCACGAGGATCTTCCTTTCGGATTCGGAGGGAGACGTGCCCGGTTAGCATTTACCTACCTGCCATGTACAGCGCAAGAATGAGGCGTTGCGGATCTGTAACAACCTGTTCGCTCCGTAATTATCCCAAACACCGGACCCATCCATGACTCCTTATTCCCCATCCTTGTGATCGTGTCTGTGGTGAAGGTCCGGCCAGTGGGCGTGATCGTGTTTCACATCCTCGTGCGTGTGCGAGTGCGCGTGAGCCGTTGCGCCCGTAACACCAGCATGTTCATGCTCGTGGTGCCCATCATCATGGCGATGCCAGTGCTGATGCGCCATCCGGTGGTGTCTGTGGACATGACCGTGTTGTTCGCTGAATAGAAGCACCAACGAGCCGCCGACCAGCGCTGCCGCGACCGCCTGAACTCCGGTGAACGACTCTCCCAAGAACAACAGGGAGAGGATCACCCCAAAGAACGGAGCCGTAGAGAACACCATCTGACTCCTCGACGCCCCCAGTCCCTGCGCGGCCATGATGTACAGAACGATGCTGAGGCCGTAGGCGAACGCCCCGACCAGCAGGGCCAGCAATGCCGAGGTCGCATTACCTACGCCACCCAGCACGGCTCCACCTACGATGAGATTGAACAGGCCGGCCACGACTCCCTTCCAGAAAGTCGTCTGGGCGGGCGTCATCCCATCGATCATGGCCGTGAAGTGGTTGTCGAACCCCCAGCACAGGCAGCCCGCGCCCACGAGCAGAGCAGCGAGCACACCGGACGGACCCCCTCCAACAGCAAGAAGCACGGCGGCCGCGAGCGTTCCTGCTGCTCCAAGCCAACCTCTTCCAGACAGATGCTCGCGAAACACGAAACGACCCAGGAGAACCGTGGCCACGAGCTCCAGATTCAGAAGAAGCGAGACTGACCCAGAACGCGCAACATTCAGACCGAGCAGCAGAAGCCACGGGCCAAGCACTCCACCGGACACGACCGCGCCCGCCAGAAGCAGGCCAGTTCGCCGTCCCGCGCGCCACGGTAAGCGGAAGGAACGCTCGCGGAAGATGACAGGCAGGACGCCTATGGCTGCACCGATGTAGAGAAGGCCGGCCAGCGCCTGTGGTCTCACGTTGTGCAGGAGCGCCTTGCTGGCAGGCGTGGCAGCGCCGAACAGGCACGCCGCAACCAGGGCCGCACCGACCAGGAATCCCGTGTTCCTTCTGTCGTTCATACGCCTCCGTGGTCAGCTACGGGCCTATTCGACCGACGCGTCTTCTTCCATGATGCAGAACACGTTGCCATCGGGGTCCTTGCAGTAGGCCAGATAACCGACACCGGGAACCGGCATCTTCGGCGCGACCACGCTCCCGCCGACGCCCTCGATCTTCGCGACGTAATCGTCCACGAGTCGCCCTCCGAACGGCGGGCGATGCCACCGTCGATGCCGGGTTGGTTCGCAGGACCGGTCTTGATAAGCCAGTAGTCCATGGGGCCGTCCCACTTCTGTATGGTCCAGCCAAACACTTCCTGATAGAACTTGACCAGCTTCTCAGGATTATCGGCCGGGAGTTCGAAATGAGTCACTCGCAACATTATCTGCTCTCCCCTCTCTCACTTCGCCTGAAGTCCGCCCGCAGACGGCAGGATGATTCTCGGGCGCCGGACGCCCACGCGGAGCTGCGTGGTGCCATCGACGAGTGCCAGCCGGCCCTCGTGCGCCGAAAGAACAGTGTGGAGCTCCTTCGAGATTGACGCGGCCCCGAAGGCCCCGGTCACAACGAGCGTGAAGCCGAGCTGCGGTTCGAGCACATCCTCGAGATCCACGCCGCCCGCAATGAGCCCGGCGACACCTGTTTCCCGGCACTCCGCGATCGCGGCCGCGTCCGCGCGCTCAAGCACAACAACGCACCCGGGCTCGATGCGGCCCATTGTCAGCAGGCTATGTGCTTCACCGCCGCTTCCCCAAACCCCGTAGATTTCGACCCCCTCATTCTCGATCGTGCACCCTCGCGCGGTCACCGACTCCACGGTTCCCGGGAGCCACGCCGGAACCTC